>JAAOXX010000046.1 GCA_018221025.1 Candidatus Altarchaeota archaeon
AAACAATTTTACATCCAGCAATTTATTCCTCTCCTCTGCGCCACCATATATTGAGCTTTAGTTATAAAATATATAAGATTATGCGGATGCGCCGTTTTCCTCTTCTGCGTCCTTTTCTTCTCTTAATTTTATACGCTTCTGAATCATGTCAATAAGCATGTTTTCGATTGGTTCAGGATTAGTTTCACTAATTTTGCCGAGAGCGCCTGCAATTTCGGGTGCATATTTCAAAAACATGCTTCGTCTCCGTATTTTCAGGGCTTCTCTATGAATTCCCGATACGTATCGCTTTAGTGACCTGCCAACTTCCATTACTGCGAATCGAATTTCTTTTACCACGTCATCGTCATCGGCAACTGCCTGCTTTCCTGCCGACCGGTATGGAATATGTGGTGAAATTACATTCACAAAGACTGTGAGTGGTGCATTTTCAAAGTCGCCAATATTGTAATTTTTCCAATTTACACTCTTTATTGCGGAATTAATTGCACATGCCCCAGTATCAAATAGGAGTGGTGATTTATTTGCAAAACGCATTATTTCCATTTTTCTTCCATCACTCGTAGTTTTTCCAGCCTTTCCTCCATATGCAACTGAAACTTCAACTTGGAATGGGATTCCTCCCCTGTATACACTTGGTTTTCGTGTATTTGCCTTTATGAATTTAGAATCCAAAATTTTCTTAAGGCTGGCTTCGAGATGTCCCGTTTCAATTGGAGTTAATCCTTCTTTTGTTGGACTGAGTAAATTAATATTTCTAAACTCTCTGAGAATTCTTTCAGCATCGGTGTGAGTTATTGTCATGGGGTCTTTGTCTTCTACTTTTGCTTTTTTCAATACCTCTTGAGCTCTTTTTGAACTAACTCTGGACAGGTCACCTTGTAAGAATCCACTAAGTTTCTTTGCCTTACTCTTCTTGGCAAATCTCTGCAAGTCATCTGCAGATAGACCAAGTGGGTGAGGTTTCATTTCTTTTGGTAGTGGTGGGAGTTCCTTAGATGTGCGTTTCCAAACCGTCTTTGTCTTATTTGGTTCATGAAGTGTAATAGTTGCGTGGGGGTTGGCAATTGCCGTTCGCCTTAGATATTCGTATGGACTCTGTTCCCCCCTGCGATAGATTAGTTTTTTGAATTCAGAAACTAGTTTTGTTCCTCGCCAATCAGTATCAATAACACTCTCATCAACTATTTTTGCCATATTTCTTTCAACATCAACTCTGAGAAACACTACTGAGGCTTTTCCGTTTCCTGTTGATGTTATAACTTTGGTTGGTTTTCCCGTAGTCATTTGGCTGAATAGCACTGCTCCAACTGCACCAATTCCTTGTTGGCCCCTGCTTTGAACATATCTGTGAAACTTAGTCCCACTTAACATACTTCCAAATACCTTGGGAACATACTCGAGAGGAATTCCGGGACCATTATCCTCAATGGTTACAACAAAATGACCGACTGAATCCCCTAATTCATTTTCAATTCTTTCAATTTCCCGTCTTATTGTGTCTGCTCGCCTCTTATGACCGTCAGATTCGGCTTTTTCTAGTGCTTCTTGGCGTCTTTTTAGTTTCAAAAGCCCTCTGTTCTTCTTTCCACCGCCAACATCCTTTATTTTGACTGTTATTTCAGGCAGAATCCCATATTCCTCACATGCATCGAGTGAATTAGTAACAAATTCGTGAACTATTGTTGTAAAACTCCTAATTGCGCCTGAATAACCCAGCATTTGAAGGTTTTTTCGGAAAAACTCGGCTACACCGACTTCCCTGAACCTCTTATTGAATTCTTGATTGACATCCACCAAAAAGGAGAGTTTAGAGGTATTTAAATCTTATCCAAAGATGCTAAGCGCCTATCTATGTGTTTATACACATTTGCATGCGTAGCACCGCCTAATAGACGTTCTAATACCTCTCTTAGGACCTGTAATCGTGAAGGCGACCCAATACCGGCAACTTCGGTATCAGTTACAAGAATTTTTGTTTGAAGCTTGATTTCAATATGAGTCTTGACCTTTCCATGTTCTCCAATAATTCGCCCCATTAAACGGGACATATGTGCCTCGGGAATCGCTTCTGCGACATCAAATACTATTAATTGTAAATTGTCATTGAATAACTCGAAGGCATAGTCCTTTGTGAATCCGAGACCAATTGCTTTTACTACGTCTTTTGCATTTAAAATATCCAGACTTTCTCCGGTTATGGTTACAGTTCCATCTTCAATTTTTAGTTTGACTCTGCCTTGTTTTTCAATACTCTTCTTTACTTCGCCATTCTTTCCGACTACTCGACCAATGCGCTCATCCGGAATGCTTACTACGTGTTCCACTTCATTTCAACTCTCTGTCCACGTGACCTTCCCTTCAGTCACATAATCTAAAATCTCTTTCTTATCTGTTTTTATCCATTTCGAAAAGAATCTACACACATTTGAGATATCCCGTCGTAGATACTCATCTGATGTGGGATGCTTTTTGTCTACTGCCTGCCCAACATCAATTATTACTGGTTCTCCCTTGGGGTCAACTAAAATATTGTACTCGCTCAAGTCTGCATGAACCAGTTTTGAAATCTCGTACATGGTTTTTACATCCTTAATTATTTTCCAAAACATCTCTTCCGGTTCTTCAATTCTTGCATTGCGAAGCTGAGGAGAGGGTGTCTTGTCTCCAATAAATCCCATCACGAGTACATTGCCTCTAAATGCTAATGGTGTTGGTACCTTGATTCTTGCAGAATACATTCTGCGGAGATTTCCATATTCCTTTTTTACCCAAGCATTAATGAGTGTCCGTTTATTCTTTCCAATATGCCAGAATCGAGGGTCCCCTTTAATGTATTCCATAATTGTTTCAAAATTTGATACATCTATTCGGTAAACTTTGACTGCCAATGGAGTGTCATTGAATGCAGTAAAAACCCGTGCCTCCTTTCCATCGGCAATTGGTCCCCCGAACTCTCTAAAAATTCCTCTATTGAAGAGGGCGTGAATATTCATTAGGGTTGGCTTATCAAAGACCTTATCCAAAACTTTTTTGTCCACAAAACTAGGTGGTTTGCGAGTTAATAATAGTCACTCTGCAGCCGGTGTAGCGTATATTTGAGATTCTAATTGTTCCATTATGCCTGATGCCTTTTCAAGTAGTTTGAATGAATTTGGTGAATGCGCACTAGTTTTTCCACGCACATATTTCTGGAGCTGGTCTATCCTATCATAGCTCAATGCAAGAAGTGGTGGAACGAATCCGATTAAACCGAGTCCGAACGGTACCATCGCACCCATTAGTGCTGCACTCGCTATCCCCATTTCTCCAGTTACTGCTGCATACACTGGTAAAGCCGATGCAGCACCCGCAGTAACAAATCCTTTTCCTGGGCTGTCGTAGAGAGCAGTCATATCCAATGCAGGTTTAATCGTGTCTGGAAGTTCCCATACGTCTCCCGATACTATGTGAATTTTTGTGTTTCCGAGTGCATACTCTCCTGCTTCAGTATCATTTGAAGCCATTATCAGATAGTTTTCATAGCCAAGACCAACACGTCTTGTTGCTTCAAACAAGGTTCCAGTTACGACTCCATCACCTTTCGAAAATGATTGGATGCCGGAATATTGCAAATCCCATATTCCTGTGTCCCTGTGCATTCGAATACTCGTCACATAATGTGACCACTCTACAGTTTAAATAATCAGAGTCCGAGGGATTTTACAATCTTTTCAGGAGAAAATGGTTTTAGGTCTGTGTATTCTTGACCAGTTCCCAGGAAGTAAACTGGTTTTCCGGTGGCTGCAGAAATCGAGATAATTGCACCCCCCCTCTCATCGACATCAGATTTACTAACTACGAATCCATCGACGAGGGGTCCAAATGCCTTCGCTTGTTCGACTGCATCGTTTCCAGTTGTTGCATCTACAACTAATAAGGATAAGTCTGGGGAAGATACTCGTTTTATTTTCTCAAGTTCATTCATTAAACCCGAGTCCACGTGGAGCCTTCCAGACGTATCAACGATTACTACATCGATGTCTTTTGATTTAGCATGGTGAATGGCATCATATGCGACGGATGCAGGGTCTGCCCCATACTCCTGCTTAATTAATTTTATTTTGAGCCTATTGCAGTGTTCTTCCAATTGTTCAATTGCGGCGGCTCTGAATGTGTCGCTTCCGGCGGCAACAACTGACTTGCCCTTCTTCAATAGTAGGTAGGCAATCTTTGCGAGTGTTGTAGTTTTTCCAGTTCCATTTATTCCAGATATCATAATTACAAATGGCTTTCCCTTTACTTTGAGTCTTTCAGAATGCATAGAATCAAGCAGTGCCTGCCTCAGTGCAGTTTTTTGGTTGTCGCTTTTCTTTACCCTCTCAATTAATTGGTCTACAACTTCCAATGATACACCAGCTTCAAGTAATACTATTTCGAGTTCAGGAGTCACATCCTTCCTTGGGAGTTTCAGGACTTCCTTTATTTTTTTCTTTAGAAATTTAAACACTTTGATTCGCCTGTATTGCGGCATTTAATTCTCCAGTCAATTTGTCAGATTCCTTAGTTAAGAGTCCAATATTCTGAACAATTACATCTTCTTGTTTCTTTAAGTCTTCAACTTGTTTATCCACTATTGGCGTCGCTTCGCTAATTTTCTTTTCTACGAATACTCCTGCACCGAGACTCACAATAACCTTTCCAGTAGTTGTTATCTCTGCAGGTACGTATGATGAGGCACCCAATGGAACAAGCATCTCGTCCCCCGTCTTAGCAGTTTCCAAATTAGTTAGTCCTACTCGTAGTACGCTTAACTCTTCAATAGCCTGCAGTAGCTGTTCGAGGTGAGTTCGCATTGCACTTATCTGTTGATTCATATATTCGAGTTGAATTACTTTAGTTTGTAGAGTTTTATCCATTGCAAATTGTAGTTTAGGGGGTTTTAAAAGTTTAGAGGTATTCCAAAAAGTCATATTTTTGAGATTTGAGTTTTCCTTTAATCGCCTTCAAGATGTCTTCAACAACTTCATTTGGCGTCTTATTCGTAGTGTCTATCTCAAATACCTTGTCATTCATTTCGTAGGCTTCACCCGCAATTATATTGAGTGCTTCTGCTTCAACATTCTCTTCGGTTTTATTCACAGACCATGCCTTTGACTGAAGGCGTTGGTACAAGTTTTTTGGTTTGCATCTGAGTACAATCACAAAATTTGACCTAACAAAATGACTCAAGTGGCCATCAACAATGGCTTCTTTTGGGAACTGAAATTCTGATACAGCCCTTTCAACATCGACTATGAGTGTGTCGCGCTCTGCATCCCTTTCAATTGCAAATTCGTTGGAAAGCAGCTCATTCAAGTTAATAATTTGGAGGCCGAGTATTTTTGACAAGATTTTTGATGCAGTAGTCTTTCCAGTTCCGGGAGTTCCCGTTATTGAAACAATCACAGCACCATATGCTTCGGAAGTATAAATGCGCGTACCACAAATCATTTTATAGCCCTCGTATAAGTTAAGTGTGTCAATGAAGAAATGCTCCGTTTGTGAGAAGTATACACTCACTAAATGTAGCTGTGGCGGTGAGGTTAGGAGCCCAGAACCGCCAAAGTTTTCTCCGGAGGACAAGTATTGGAAACAGCGACTACAGGCAAGAGGGGTTAAAGTATGATAATGTGGAAAGTTACTGAACGGCCTCTGCTCTATAAGCCGGTTTTGGTCGAAGGGCTTCCGGGAATTGGCAATGTTGGCAAAATGACTGTTGAATACTTAATTGATAAATTGAAGGCCAAGAAATTTGCAGAAATTTACAGCGACCATTTTCCATACCATGTTTTTATTGATAAAAAGAGTACAGTAAGCCTTCCAAAAAATGAATTTTATTATTACAAGAGCGGAAAACATGATATTGTTTTTCTGACTGGAGATTTTCAGAGTATGACTCCACAAGGGCATTATGAAGTGACTGATGCAGTCCTAAAGTTCTGCAAAGACCTTGGCGTTAAACGAATTATTACTGTTGGTGGATATGGTATTGAAGGAATTCCTAAGAATCCTCAGGTGCTGGGGGCTGTGACCCATGAGAAAGTTATGAGTCAGTTTGAAGAGCCTGGAGTCAAATTTGAAGATGGAGAGCGAGTCGGCATGATTGTCGGTGCAAGTGGACTCTTGCTTGGTCTTGGGAAACTCAGGGGATTTGAAGGAATTTGCCTCATGGGCGAGACATTTTCAAGACCTATGTTTACTGATGCGAGGGCATCAAAGGCAGTGCTTGAAGTCATATCACAGTATTTTGGAATACCAATCGATATGAAAGATATGAATGTTAAGGCAAAAGAGCTGGACAAGGCAATAACCAAGGCAAAAGAACTTGAAGACCAGATGGTCAAAAAGCTTACAAAGCCCACCGACGAATTAAGTTATATTGGGTGATAAATTGGGAAAATATAGAAAAAAAGTAGTGAGAAAGCCAGGGGAAGAGTATCGTGTTAGGCGTCCTGTTACTGGGGAACTCTTTGCAGTTGTTGAGCAACGACTTGGCTACAATAAGATGTATGTTCGTTGTCAGGATAATAAGATTCGAATTGGAAGGGTTCCTGGAAAATATTCAAGGCGCTTGTGGATTCGAGAGGGAGACTTGGTAATAATTAAACTCTGGGAGATTGAAGTCGATAAGAAATGCGACATAATTTACAGATATACCGCAGCCCAAAAGGCTCTACTAGTTCAGAAGAAAGAATTACCGGAGGACATGCAATGATTATAGCAGTCGCTGGCGGAATTGCTGCTGGAGAAACGACTGTATGCGAAATTCTTGAGAAAAATGGTTTTAAAAAAATTTCTTTAAGTGATATGTTAAGGGATGAGGTTAAGAAGAAAGGCTTGCCAGTTATTCGAGAAAACCTAAGAGCCCTTGGTGATGAACTCAGAAAGTCAAAAGGTGCATCTGTTCTTGCTCAATTGGCATTTGAAAAAACAGACAAGGGGAATTGGGTGATAGATTCTCTCTTGGCATGGGAAGAAGCAGAATTCCTTAAGTCAAAGGGGGCACATATTTTGGGCGTAATCGCACCAGACCAATTAAGATATGAACGAGCAATTAAGCGCGGGAGAATAGACAAGGGTTTTGAAGAATTTATGAAGATGGATGAACATGATAGAAGCATTGGAACTGACAAAATGGTTGGTGAAGCTGAGTTCGTTGTTGTTAATGATGGAAGTTTAGAAGAATTGGAAGCTGGACTCTTGTTAATAATAAAAACTATTTCTTCTTATCCCGGACAAAACTGACTGTCTCAGTCTTGCCCGCCTGTTTTTCTGCTGACTTTATTAGTTCTGCTAGAAGTTTTTCAGCTTCCTTGTAATCCATTGCCTTGACGGCCACCCTATAATTTGGAGCTCCGAGATATGAAGTCTCGGCTTTGATTTTTTTAAGTATCTTCTTAATTTTGTCCACTCCGTCTGGGGCAGTACTTTCAATCTTAAGAACTCCCGTTATCTCAACTACTGGGAGTGATATGTTCTTGTCCACAAGGGTCCATACCTCATCCTTGATTGAAAGTTTTCCAAAGAATTCTTTGCCTTGCTTCTTTGCCTCTTCAAATGCAAAATAAATTTCTCCATATTTTTCTTCAAATGGCTTTAATAATTCATAAATTTGCTCTGGTGTTTTCTTTGCCTTCTTTGCAATAATTTCAATAATATTTTCAATCCGCCTGTTTCTCTTAATTTCTTCCCACTTGGCCCGCTTATCATAGTCGCTGACACGGCGGATGCTTGCGTGTATGTACTTTGGATTCTTTACATCGAGTACTTTGCAGACAACTTTTTGATTAGTTCTAAAATGAGTCCTTATGTTTTTGACCCATGTCTTTGAAACTTCACTAATATGAATTAATCCCTCAATTTCCTTGAATTCACTGAGTTTAATGAAGGCGGCATGCTGTTCAACTCCCACAATTTCAGCTAAAACAATATCTCCTTCTTCTGGGATGCCTTCTCTCAAGATTTCCATTATACAAACAATAGAAGGGGGTTTTTAAGAGTCACTCCAAAACGTTGATAACTTTGGCTAAAATCTTGGCTTTTCCGCCTGTAGATTCAGCCAATGGTTTTCCACAAACCAAACACATTACATTTGTTGCGGGCTTATTGAAAATAGTCTGTTCATTCTTGCACTGTTCACATTTAACCTTAATAAACTTAGATTTTGGGGTAATTAACACTTATTTCACCTATTTAGTTCAAACTTCTTTATTCTGAATGTACGAGTCTTAGTATGCATTTTCTTGCACTTGTCGCACTTCAATCTTATATCGATGCGCTTGGTTTGCTTAATTACTTCGGCTTTTGGTCGGGGAAACCCTCGGTAACCCTTCATAACTCCGAGAAAACGTCGTTGTCCACCACTAAGCGTACCTCTTTCCCGCTTTTTCACTACAGATACTTTGTGTACACTATGAGCCCTACAATGGGGGCAATGTGTGTTTATCTGAGCGGGAAACTTCATATTCGTTGCTCCTTTCAAAGCTTTTTAAGTCTTATCCTCAATAAGCTTCGCCTTGCCCTTATCGGCAAGTAATTTTGCGTATTTTTCAGGCAATTCCACTTTCTTTCCCTTAGAATATGGCCCGTAAAGATTCAAATCAGTCCCCATGAAGGCCTGAACGTCTTCAGTAATCTTGACTTCAAATGTCTTTGGAGTCTCTTCCTTTTTTGGTGGAGCCATCTCAGATTCCTCGCCTGCTAACGACTTATCAAGAATATCATTCCTAACACCCCTCATGACTGATACAAGACGCGTGAAAAAATCCTTTTCTTCAGGAGTAAGTGGTCGAGTATCTGTCTTTTCATCGGTTGCGACTTCAGACCAAGACATTAAAATTATTTTTCGTTCTCTAAGAGCGTAGAATTCAATCACAACATTGGCTGCATTTCTCATCTCTCTTTCAAATTTTGCGAGAACTTTGTCCGTAAAACGACTAGTATTATTTCTTAGCTCCTGATATTTCTCCATTTTCTTTGAAAAATATTCGGCAACTTCCTTCCAAAACTCCGATTTTAAGGGTTGTATCCCTGGATTTGATTTCTCTTTTCGATGAGCATCCCGAAGTAATTCAAAGCTGAGCACAAAACAATAGGTTTGCTCCATTTAAAAATTACAACACTTCGGTTTCATGTGGAATCTGCAGTCTTTGGTTTCTCTTCTTTCTTGACTTTGGGCTTTTCTTTCTCTTTCTTCTTTGTTTCTTTCTCAGCCCTCTTTCTAGTAAGCTCTTCCTTCCTTTCCTGGTCCTTGGCGTATCTCAAGTAATCTTTGTATTTTCGAACCGTATAGGACAGGGGATTTTTTGTATTGGCACATTCATCAGTCCATACTCCCATGTCCTTGTAAAATCCATCTCTATTATGGTTTGGCGGAAGAATCTTCTTCTTCAATCGTTTATTCCACCTCAGTTGACCCTTAATGTAATTGTCTCTCAGAGGGGGTTTATTTTTCTTATTCCAGTCAAAAACAAAGCTCTCAATTTCATCCCATGACCATCCGAGATTCGAGAGATAAGACCGAATAATAAATTCCCCCCTTTTCCTCCCATCAGACATACCCTTCAGAATATTCTTAATGCAGGGGGCAAAAAACTGCTCAGGAACCTTATTTTTTAAGTTGAGTGTATGACGGGGTTCAACCGGTCGTTTTTCTCGTCGTTTAACAAAATCAATGGCTAGGTCAACAAGACTCATCGCTTCACCCTTACTAGTCCCCAATTCAAATGGCTTTACTTCAATGTTTTCGGGTTTTGCGTCTTCAAGATTAAACCAAGGGTCCTTAACTGGGATACTAACCAGCCAACTCTTTTCGTTAAGTGAATATGGCGCCCTCATCAAGTGGCGAGATGCGATTGCAACACTATCAATATGAACATCTGAAACTACATTTTTAGGCAGGTCTTCTTTGAGATACTCCTCTAAGTACAATCCAAGTGCTCGCGGAATCTCTGGAAACTTATCGGAAAGCGAGTCATCAAAAGATTCCCACGGGACAAAAATATGAAAACCACTTCTTCCGGAAAATTTTATTGACACGGAGTTTACACCATGTGCGCGGAGCAATTCAATTAATGTGTCTGCCGCCATTCTTGCCTTGTCAAGATTATCTGCATCAAGATCAATTAAGAAATCCCAACCCATCCGTTTGTCGCTTTCAAGATTCAGAGGATTATTCCATAATTCAACACTGGCATGAAAACTAACAATTCCATTGAGTCCCATTCGAACTACGTCTCCTGGGAAAAATACAGTACCTGGTCTCGATGAGTATCCACCTGATGAATACCTACCAACCATCTCTCTATTATGTGCAAAGCGGGCGATTTCAGTCGACACATCTTCTCTCGCATAGTATGCCCTGATTTTGCCTGCATCCACATCACTAAAGCCTGTCTTAAATTAAATATGTGTACGTTTCAGGAAATAATATATACTCTCCAACAAAACCAAACTGTGGCAAAGCAAAAAGCGACCCTTCCTGCAAGTTATGGCGGATTAATGAGGTATGACGAATCTTTAGGGGATATCAAATTGTCTCCGGGCCATGTAGTGGTGTTAGTCTTGGCGATTTCTGCACTCATGATATTACTCAAAGTATTAGGTTGATTTGGCTCATCCTTGGTGTGCTTCTTGGAGCGCTTCCCGGTTTTCATCCGAACTTGTTGGTTGGTTTGACTCTTCAACGAGAACACCTATTTCAAATTGCATTTGGTTCTATATTTTCTTCAATAATTCCTGCACTCCTCATGATTCCAATGAGTGAAATGGCACCCCTCCTTCTCCTAGGTCAAAAGGAAACTAAAGAAGGGGGAATGCAGAGTGCAATTGCAAAATTTTCAGGGGGTGTACTCTTTGGTGTTCTTTTATTCATAATTGTGTTTCCTCTTTACAGATACTTTGCCCTGCTTAAACCCGTGTTTTTACATTTAACCCTGCCCTTTCTCATATTTACTTCATCGGCCACCCTCTTGAGGTCAAAAAATTTCAGAGGGGCTGCCTTATTGTTTATGATTTCAGGAATCTATGGATATGGGATTCTGAATTCAGGGCTCGATACTAATCTAGTATTGGGTGCCCATTTTTCAGCAATGTTTGGGTTGGCGGGGCTTGCTACGGCATCAAAAATTCCCAAACAGAAATTGATGAAGATTCGACTAAGTTTTAATTTCTCTGCATCAGTTGTTGGTTTTATTGGTGGACTCTTAATCTCATTCTTTCCAGCAGTTACGCCGGCTCAAGCATATGTTGTACTCCTGCTAATTTTTGGAAATAGTGCAAGGGGTTTATGGGCCGCTGGATCTCTTGCATCTTCATCCCTATTGCTATCGTTTCAATCCTTGGCTTATCTTGGAAAGGGACGAATGGCAGTTGTTGAAGTAGTTCAGTATTTTCCAATGGATTCCCTTCTCCTTTATTCAATAGTTGCATTTGTTTTAGTGTTGATTATGAGTAAACCTCTGATTTACCGAGTCAATCAGATTAACAATCTTAGGGAAGTGTTGCTCATTGGAGTCTTTGCGAGTATTGTTCTCCTGTATCCAAGTGCGGGGCCCATTGTTCTGTTTTCTTTCCTCTTAGGATTAATTCCTCATAAGTTTGGAATTGAAAGAATTCATTTAATGGGGTCTCTGATTATACCAACACTCTTATGGTACCTATAAATATCACCCGCCGGTATTTTTGTGTGGAGATTCAATATTTGGGGCACTCTGGCTTTAGAATAGTCCACAAGGGTACAGAAATTCTAATCGACCCATACTTTTCAAATGATGACAAGCGGTCGACAGAAGCTGAATTTGATTTTAGGCATCTCAAACCAAAATTTATTCTGATTACTCATGAACATTTCGACCACTGTGATGTTGGAACTGTATCTGTTCTGGCAAAAAAGTTTAATGCAAAAATTATTGGACCGCCGCCAGTTGAACGAAAATTTAATTCAAAAATAATTAAAGTTCGACCGGGAACTAAACTCGAGTATGACAATTTTTCAATAAGGGCAGTTCCTGCATTCCATCATCAATCCGAATTCCCAATTGGATACTTATTGGACTTCAATGGGCTCAGAGTCTACCATGCCGGAGACACATACTACGATTCAGAACTCACAAAAATTAATACGGATGTTGCAATCTTACCAATTGGTGGTGAGTATACTATGAATGCCGCAGAGGCACTTAAACTGGCTGAAGAGATGGGTCCAAGAATTATAATCCCAATGCACTTTGATACTTTTGATGAAATAAAGGCAGACCCATTCGAGATGGCGGAAAAATCAGATAAAGTTGTTGTTCTAAAAGTTGGAGAAGTATTGGAGGTTGAATAAGATGATTCCGAAAAAAGAGCCGTTCATAAAATTTAAAGACGTTGGAAAAACCTTGGAGATTGGAGGTGATGACAATCGAAACTTCATTGTAGTGGGAATCACTGCGGTATTTGCAATCTACGCCAAGATAACTGGGGACACTACTCCTCTTGCAATCTTTGTAGGAATAATTGCATTGATTTTTATG
>JAAOXX010000047.1 GCA_018221025.1 Candidatus Altarchaeota archaeon
AAACGGGAAATATTTTAAACACTCGCGAAGATTCATCAAATGAGTGATTTGGTTAGAATGCTTAGTAAGGTTAGCTACAAAGAGCTTTCCAAGATTTGCGGAGAGGAGGAACTTCCAAAGAGTGGAAAGAAATTGGATTTAGTTCACAGATTGGTGGAGAATCTTCCGGAGGACAATCTTCGCGGCAGGTTAATCGAATTTATGGGCGTTAGTAAGAAAATTAAGGAACATAACTTAGTACCAAAACACAAAGTTTTAACGAAGGAACAAATAGATAAAATTATTGAGAAATTTGGAATTAAGAAATGGCAACTCCCCAAACTTCTTGATAAGGACCCAGTTGTACTATTGGCTGGCGCTCGTCCGGGGGATGTGCTAAAAATTGATAGGATTAGTGAAACTGCGGGCGAATCTACTTACTACAGATTAGTCGTTAGAAGCGGAAACTAAATTTTTAATTAAGTGAGAAGGAGCCCCGACAACCATCCTGGTTTCCCGACTCCATGTCAGTACACCCAAGACCGCACCAAGGCTTAACTTCCGTGTTCGGAATGGGAACGGGTGTTTCCCCTGGCCTATGACCGTCGGAGCATATTATCGGTTCATTAATCATTTATAATTTTTGCGGGTACATGATTTTTAAACTCTTGAAACTGTTTCTCGGGTGGTTGCCCCAAAACACGTTGGAATTATTCCCGACGGGAACCGTAGGTGGGCTAAAGAGAACCTGAAAAATTTTTTACCAGCATACAGTAGTGGTGGCGACAACTTAGTGAACTCACTCCGGTACCTTTTTTCAAGGGGCGTTGAATGTGTGAGTTTCTATGGATTCTCCCTCAAAAATTTTAAACGAGGTGAAGTCGAGAAAAAAATAATTTTCAAACTAATTGATAATTATTTCTCGAAGATGGAGGCACTTGTCGATGAACTAAATCTGAGGGTAATATTCGCCGGACGAATTGAGAAGTTTCCGGAATCTCTGTTCAAAAAATTTAAAGAAATTGAAGAACGAACTAAAGATAGAGAACGTGTAGTTATCCCTTTGATTGGTTATGATGGTCTTGATGAATTGGAATTTGCCGCTGAGAAATCAAAAAAAAATGGTGGCACTTTAAGGGAGAATTTGTTTGTGCCGACCAGCGTTCCGCCAGTTGATTTACTAATTCGAACGGGGGATGAACACAGGGTATCTGGATACCTTACTTATTTGACAACTTATTCTGAGCTCTATTTTTCAAAAAAGCTATGGCCGGATTTCTCATTAAGGGATTTACAATCTGCTCTGGACTGGTATACTCCACGTGAACGACGTTTTGGTGAATGATTACTTTATCGCGTTCTTAAGATATTCCTTTGCTTCTGCTGCGCCTTTCCAATCCTTGAGTTTTACCCATTTTCCGGGCTCTAAGTCCTTATAGTGTTCAAAGAAGTGTTTCACCTTAGCCAAAGTTATCTCAGGTAAGTCTGATACATCTTTAATTGCCTCAAAACTCTTGTCAAGTTTGTTTATTGGAACTGCAATCACTTTTTCATCTTTCCCTGCTTCATCTTCCATCATGAGCATCCCAATTGGTCTTGCTCTGACTACACTTCCAGGGTGAACTGGTTGATTACTGACAACAAGAACATCAACTGGGTCGCCATCATCTGCAAGTGTATTTGGAATAAAACCATAATTGAAAGGAAAATACATTGCAGTGAATAGGAACCTGTCAACAAATACTGCCCCACTTTCTTTCTCAACTTCATATTTTACTGAACTGTTTGCTGGCACTTCAATAACTACATGTATGTCGTCTGGAACTTTTTTCCCTGCTGAAATCTTAGATACATCCATTTACAACATAACCCCTAAGATTTTTAAGAATTACACTATTCCTTCTAAACAACATTTTAACAAAACAATAAATACCGTGAGGTGACTGTCTTCAGTGGAGTTTCAGATAACCATCGCCGGTGAGGCCGGACAGGGAATTGCTCGCTCTGCAGACCTTATTTCCAGAGATTTTGTTTCACGTGGATTATATGTCTTCAATTACAGGGATTATGGGTCATTGATTAGAGGTGGGGAAAATTTCAATCTCCTTCGAATAAGCAATAAACCGGTGTACAGTAATAACTGGAAGAGTGATTTTGCCCTTGTTTTTGGAAGGTTTTCGGGACATCACTTGAAAAAACTTAATATGGGTGGAACATCTATTGGAACTCTGCCCGGTGTTAAAACGAGTTTCAACACACATGACATGTTAAAAAAAATTGGTGCACCATCGATTTCCGCTAATTCCATTCTTCTCGGGGCATTGTATAAGGCGATGGACCAACCGCTCAATAATCTTATGACTCAAATGAATGTTTTCGGAAAGCATGCAGGAATAAACAAAAAGGCCGCTCAACTTGGATACGACCAGTATGGCGGCCAAGTAAAACCCATTAGTTTTTCAAAAGGCAAGGGTCCGCGCTACTTCGTTAGTGGCAGTGAGGCCGTTGCTTATGGTGCTGTTTCTTCTGGACTTGACCTCTATCTTGCATATCCAATGACTCCTGCAACTCCAGTATTACATTTACTTGCAAATCTCAAAAATCAAGACATCCGTGCGGTGCAGCTTGAAAATGAAATTGGTGTAATTAACGCCGCACTTGGAGCGGGTTATGCTGGTGCTACAACTATGATTGGAACGAGTGGTGGTGGATATGCGCTTATGGGCGAAGCATTGAGTCTACAAGGAATGAGTGAGATTCCGCTCGTAGTATACATGGCAATGAGGCCTGGACCGGCAACTGGAATTCCCACTTATACTGGTCAAGGCGACATGAAATTTGTGGTAAATGGCGGCCATGGGGATTATTCAAAAGTTGTTATTGCTCCAGGGGACCCTCTTGAAGCATTTGAACGGACTACTGAGGCATTCTACTTGTCTCAAAAATACAGAGTCCTGAATGTGATTTTGTCTGATAAGCATCTTGCAGAAAGTAATTACACATTTGACAAAAAACCCGTAGTGAAGGTGAAACCACAGAGATTCCTTACTAAGCCCGGAAAGAATTTCAAGAGCTATAAGGTGACTGCCGATGGTGTATCACCACGAGCAGCCGCTGGAACCAGTTTGGTCCGAGCAACGAGTTATGAACACGATGAATTTGGTTATACTACTGAAGACAGGGGCATTGCAAATACAATGATTGAAAAGAGACTGAGGAAGGCTCGAACTCTAGAAAAGGCCGTATCAAAATTATCTCCCGTAAAAACTTATGGGACTGGTGACAATCTAGTCATCAGTTGGGGTTCAACTAAAGGGGCAATTCTTGATGCAATTAAAGAAGTCAAGGGAACAAAATTCCTCCAAATTGTATATCTAAAACCATTCCCATCTTCAAGGGTTAAAACTCTTATTGAAAAGAGTAAGAATGTGGTTATTGTTGAAAACTCTGCCACCGGTCAGATAGCCGACCTTATTGCTGAAAACACCGGACACTCTGCGTCTAAAAAAATACTCAAATATGATGGAAGACCATTTGGGCAGAAAGAACTCGTAGCTAAATTAAGGAGGGCGTTCAAATGAAAATCAATATGGAGACTCCGGTTCAGAATACTTGGTGTCCAGGTTGCCCAGATTTCCTAATCCTATCTGCTGCCAAAAAAGCAGTTTCAGAATTAGTCGAATCAAAACAAGCCAAACACACCGACTTTGTTGCTACAACTGGCATTGGTTGCCATGGAAAAATCTACGACTTCATTAATGTGGGTGGATTTTACGGACTCCATGGTCGTGCAATTCCTGTTGCAAATGGAATAGTCTTGGGAAACCCCAATCTAAAAGTTATGGTTTTTGCAGGAGACGGCGATGCATATGCTGAAGGAATAAGCCACTTTGTCCATTCCGCTAGAATGAATCCAAATTATGCCCTCTTCGTTCATAATAATAAGATTTTTGCGCTGACAACGGGTCAAATGACTCCCACTACTGAAAAGGGGTTTAAGGGCAAGAGTACCCCAAAAGGAGCTCCATTTATTCCAATGAATCCCATATCCATAGCTTTGGAGTTCGGCGCAAGTTTTGTTGCAAGAGAATACGCAGTTGACATCAAAAACTTGACTAAAACTATGAAGGCTGCAATAAAACATAAGGGGTTCGCATTTATTGACATATTACAGCCTTGTTTGAGTTTCCATGACTTTACTGAATATGTGGGTAAGCGGATTTATCGATTCAAGGGGCCGCTTGAATACACGAAGGCTATGAAGAAGGCAAAAGAATGGGATTATTCGATGAATCCCAAGGCAAAAATTCCTATGGGGATTTTCTACAAAGAGAGGCGCCAAACTCTTGAAGAGGCCGTTGATTCAAAGACTTGGCACACTGCACACCCAAAGCGAAAGATCAACGCGAGGTTGTGGGACTCCTTCAAGGTATAGTATTACAAACCTTTTTATGCACTGGTCGGTGGTTTTGTAAGTGGTCAAACGAGGTCGGGTTGCCATAGTCGGTCCAGAAAACGTCAAAGACATTCTAGTTCCAGAGTTTTTAAGAAGATTTTCAACAGTTGTGTTTTTCACTCCTGGAAACATTAAATTGAGCGTTGAAAAAACTATCTCAGTGACATCTGGAAAATTTAATCTTGCTCACTTTGACTACATACTCCTTCTTCCTGAAAGTTCTGAAAAGGAGTTTTACTATATTTTGGCAAGAATACTTGAAAAGAAGACAAAAGTTTCAATTCCAAGTGATTCACTCCTCGATTTCTGGAACCGCCCAATTCTCTTGAATAAATTATCAGGAGTTGCACCTATTAGGAAGACTGCATCGGTTTCACAGCACGTGGCTGCGGATTTTATTAAAAACGAATTCAAATTGCCGGTTATTCTTACGACTCCGGGTGGGAAGCGTGTCTATGTTAGCAATGAAGAAACTCTCCGAAATGTTCTATCTCTATTTTCAGCAGGTCACATGGTATCGGTTCACAAACCGATTAAGAAGGCAGAAGTCTATGTGACATTTATTAGTGAACGCGATGTAATTGGATATTATCGTATTGGTGATAAGCGAGTTCACGTAAACCTCGATTCAAAACTTGCTGAGATTGGGCAAAATATACGCACAACGCTTGGTGCAGATTTTTGTTCAGCCCTTTTTGTCAAGATTGGTAAAAAATACTATTTATCAAATGTTAAACTACTTCCAAAATTTGAAATTTTCAAAAAAGTTCTTGGAAAAGACTTGGCCAGTGTAATGGCCGAAGAGGCTTCACGCAAGATTGCACCTTTTGATATAGCTAATGTGTTTGACAATGTGTTTAAAGGGATTGGTGGGATTATTAACAGGTTCGCAGGATGGATGGATCATGAAGTTAGCAATACTAGGTCCTCTAAGTAGAAACTATGAGGAAATACGGCTGTTGGAAGAGGCGACTAAGTACTTTGACGGTGTTAGCTATTTTCCAATACCTCAGGTTGTTGTTGAGCTTGAAGGGGAAGAATTCAAAATTTCACATAAAAACAAGAACCTTTTGGATTATGATGTAATTTTACCAAGAATGCCACGCTCATACAAGACATTTGGAACAACCTTACTCCATTTCTTGAGTAAGGCGGGTAAACCTCTGCCAATTGAACCGTGGGCAGTTACAGCATCACATAATAAATTCCTAACTCTTACTCTTTTGAGGGAAGCGGGAATTCCTGTTCCTGGAACACATCTGGCTTTGAAGCGTGCAGTTTTAGAAGATGTTCTTGAAAGTATGCCGTATCCCGTAGTTCTCAAACTCTTATATGGTTCAATGGGTGTAGGCGTTATGTTTGCAGATTCTAAACAATCAGCAGTTAGTATTATTGATGCTATGCAAAGATTTAATGAACCAGTAATCGTTGAGAGATTTGTTCCGCCGGGAAATGAGGATATACGGGCATATGTTATTGGTGGAAAGGTTGTAGCCAGTATGAAGCGAGTTGCTAAGGAAGATGAGCGAAGGGCAAATATTGGAATGGGTGGTGAGGGTCATGTGTATGAACTTACTGCCGAAGAAAAACACCTTGCTTTGAAGTCTGCAAAAATCGTAGGAACTAAAATTTGTGGAGTAGACATTATGCCCGGTCCTGAGGGTCCTGTTGTTATTGAAACCAATGTTAATGCACAGTTTAAGGGAATTGAGAAGGCGACCAAAAAGAATATAGCGGGAAACATCTTGAAGTTCTTATCGGGTGTTTAATTTGATGGAAAAATGGATTGATAAAGTAGTTGAATACGAAGTTGGGAAGTCCCCTGTCCTTTTTATTGCACCTCATGAGGGTGTGGAAATAACAACCATAAAAACTGATGAAGGACCCCAGTTGGTTAGAATTGGTGAGAGGGGTACTGGATATCTTGCAAAGTTAGCCGCCCAACACATTGGTGGTTCATTCATTGTGGTTCATGTTCCACGTCTAAAGGCAGATTTCGCAAGGGACCCTGCATTACTTGGCAAAGGCGACAGGTTTAGACAAAATATTGATGGTAAGTTCAAAGTTTGGTTTGATGGTCATAAAGATACACAGTATGCGAAGACTTTAGAGAGATTCCACGAGCTTATTCAAAAAATCAATCCAAAATTCATTGTAGACGTGCATACCATGGGAACGAGTAAGATTGATGCTAAACTGGGTTTTGGAAAAAACCGTCGTTATATTGGTGGTTCTGAAAATGCCCTTCGTTTTAGGGATGAGTTGATGAAGATGGTTGACTGTAACTTGAATGTATTAGTTAGTAAAATAGAATTGACCGGTGAAAGTGAATTTATTTTGAATAAACACAGTAAGGGAAGAAATGTCATGTTATTAGAGTTGAGTTCAACAAATGGATTCAAATCGGAAGATGGCGTATTCAATCCACTTTATGAGAAACTCATAGTTAAATTAGCTGAGCTTACAAACAAGTGGCCACTGCAATAAACTAGTCATCCTTTACTTCAATTAAAACTGGAGCATGGTCCGAACCCATAACATCTGTTAATACCGATGCCTTTTCAATTCTTGAAGTAAATTTATTGGAAACTACAAAATAATCAATTCGCCACCCAATATTCCGTGACCTCGCATTGAACCTGTAAGTCCACCAAGTATACGCCGTGTCTTCTGGATGCATGTGTCTAAATGTATCGATGTACCCAGCACTTAGGAGTTTAGTCATCCAATCCCTCTCTGCTTGAGTAAAACCAGCATTCTTCTTATTGTCCTTTGGGCGTGCAATGTCTATTTCTTCGTGGGCAACATTCAAGTCCCCACACAATACTACTGGTTTTCTTTTTTTCAACTGTTCCAAATGCTTCAATAATAACTCGTTAAATTCCAGTTTAAAGTCAAGTCTAGTTAATTCCCTTTGCGAATTCGGAAAATATGTATTGATTAAGAAAAAGTCTTCAAATTCAACAGTGGTTACCCGTCCTTCAGAATCAAATTTTTCTTCGCCGAGTCCATGGGTGTAGCTTCGAATTGGTATTTTTGAAAATACGGCAGTCCCAGAATATCCCTTTTTCTTGGCTGGATTCCACAATACCTTATACTGAAAACCCAACGGAAAAGTTGGAATCTCGTGACTCTTGATTTCTTGAAGACATAGGACATCCGGATTCTCCTTTTCAAGAAATTCATAAAACCCTTTTTTTACTGATGCTCTGAAACCATTGACATTCCATGAAACAATCTTCACATGTCTTTTAACCGACACCATTAATATGGTTTATTTAGTCAAATGACGTAGTCTGAATAGACGGTAATCGAACTCCTTATATACGTCCTTGTGATTATACACGAGTGGCAGGTATTGATAACCTGGAAGTTTATGTGCCCTCACACTATATTGATATTTCTGAATCTGCCAAGGTTTTCAGTAGGAAAAAACCACAGGACTTGTTAATGACTGAGGAACAATTCATCGGCCTTGTTTCGAATGGTCTTGGGGTTAAGAAGAAGGCAGTTGCTATGGATGAGGATGCAACAACTCTTACGATGACCGTGGCTGAGAGATTACTCGAGAAAATGGAGAATTCCGATATACGGCGTATTGTTGTTTCATCAGAGAGTCCAGAAGACCTGTCAAAACCAATGGCGTCCAGATTAACTACTCTTGATGGAATTGGTAATAATGTAATGGGTTATGATAATACGTTTGCCTGTATTGCTGCATTTGCAAACTTACAGGATTCTGTTGATATTTACAAGGGTTCTGGCCGTAAGACTCTGGGGGTGGCCGTTGATATTGCTGAATACAGCTTAGACGGTTCTGGAACTTCGCTTTCAGCGGACTTTACGGGGGGGGCGGGAGCGGTTGCATTCACCGTTGGTGAAGGGGAGCTTCTTGAAGTTGGAGAAAGTGGCGAATATACTTCGCATCAATACGACTTTTTCAAGCCCAAGATTGGGACTAGTGTTAATGGTAATTCGCGAGAAAAAAACTTTGAGGAGACACTGAATTTTACGCAGTTTCCAACAGTTTTCGGTAGTTTTTCAGAACTTACATATTTCAAACAAATTGGTGAAGCGTATAGAAACTTGAAAGAAAAAACAAAGTCAAATTTGAGCGATTTCAAACTAGTAGCATTTCATCTTCCATATCCTGGAATCACCAAACACGCTTTTAGGTATATTCAAGCTATTGATGAGGGAACTGACAAACTAATTACTGATTTATTGGATGGTTTAAAACCTCTTGATAGTTTTGAAAATGAAGTCGAATTGGATTGGTACCTCAATGAAGAAATTGAACCACTTCGAAAGCACATTAAGCGCAGCCTCAAAAATCAGTTCAGTAAACCTGAAGATGCAGAGCTATATCAATCACTTGTTGAACCAACAATTTCCTATTCTTCAGAAATCGGAAACATGTACACAGGTTCAATATTCCTTTCTCTTGCGAGTGGCCTTGTTAATGGGAACTATGATGCGGGGGACAAGATTCTTGCAATTGGATACGGCAGTGGTGCCAGTGCTATTGCAACTGAAATGACGACTACAACTAAAACTCGAGACATTGCAAATAGTTGGAATATCGGCGAACAACTCTCCAGTAGGATTGCAATTACTGCCGATGAATACCTCAGTTATAGAGCTGGTGAATCTTCAAACTCAACTGTTTTAGGGGACTGGGCACTCAACAGAGTCTTAGACCGGGGAATTCCCTGCTATTCTAAAATATAAAAAACTGGCCGAGAAAATCTACCGTTTTGTTTATTCCATTACTTTTTTCAGGGGCCTAAGCATGAACAGGATACCTAATGCGGCATACCAATACCACTCAAGACTGAGAATTGGCGCCCACAATTTGGCAATCATCAAGGTGAATGCAGCGGCACTCCACTTGATACATTTTACATCCCAAATGTTCATGCCCTTAATTTTTTCATTTGCCCATTCTTCGTATTTTTTTAACACACTTGTCACCAAAAAAAGAGGCACATTATGCGTATTTATACTTATTTTTAGAGCTCCAGCAAGCAGAAATAAAAAATGAAAAAAAACAAAAAAAGCTATCGGTTAGAAAATTAATTCCTTCGCTTCATAAAGCAATCTTTACAATAGACAGGTCTATCGCCTGAGGGCTTGAATGGAACTTCGCACTCTTGTTTACACTCTGCGCATACGGCTTTGTGCATCTCACGAGGTCCGAAATTTCGTCCGCCTCCTCTATTAAAGTCTCCCATTGGATTTCCTCCTTTGATAATCTGTTTTTTCCCCTTTAAATGCTCTTGTAAACCAAAATTAAGGGATTTAAAATGAGAGATTCACCCTCTGTAACCATCATAATTGATTAGATATAGCTAAACCAACCAGTTTGTTTATATCCCTTGTTTTAGTGATAGCGGTTTTACTTGTACTTGATAAATTAGAAATACTTTTATTCATGAGTTTTTTAGTTGCATATGAACTATCTGAATACGAGGAATATCTATTCCAAAGCTTTTGCTAGAGGAAATGAAGCTAAGGCATATGCTTGTCAAGTTCAGGCTCTTGGAGAATTTGCCAAGGGTAATGAAGAAATTGCAAGAGAACTGGCAAAGGAATCTGCTGGCTATTATGAAAGGGCAGCAAACTGGTTTAAGATTGTCGGCGATAAAGAAAGCGTTATTCTCATGAAAGACTTTGAATTTGCAGTAAGACATCAATACAGTGAAGTGTAATTTTTGGAATACGAATTAATTTAAGTTACTGAAGTTCCAACTCTTAGGTGAAAACATGGACTCTAGTGAATTTAATCTTGGTGAATTAACCCCCGATGAAACAAAATTTCTTTCCTCATTGGGTTTTAATGAAGTTGTAAATGGCGAGTTACGTCACAACGAAGAAAGTTTGAGAAAAAGCCTCCAGAATTATCGTGATAATTTAGACTCGGGAGTTCAATTTTTTCAGAACGTTATAGACTACAAAGATAGAATCTTAAATCCATTCTCTGCTGGACATAAAACGGTTCCATCCACTCATTCCTCTTTTGTATATCAAATCATTTGCAACGAGGAATATTATAGGAC
>JAAOXX010000004.1 GCA_018221025.1 Candidatus Altarchaeota archaeon
GTATTGGTGTATCCTGAAGAAATCCCACAAATTGCATCACTCAGATGTTACTTAGAATATGGATATGCTGCAGTCCAATCAGACGGCCTCGAAGGAACTATCAACTACCGTGTGAGATACATCAATGGAACTCTTATGAAAAGTTCTGCAACAACAGTTAATATCACAACAAGCGGTAAAATTTATTTCGGTGCCTTAATGGAACGTGATGAGACTTATTTAGTGGAATTTTACACGCCAAAATGGTTGGTTTCTGATACTTGCACCGCTCGATTCCATGACGATATTATAACTTACTTTTCATTTGATGAAGGAAGTGGGGTGACTGCAGAAGACTTCACAAGTGACAACGACGGCACTTTGTATGGTGGTACTGATGCTTCATTGAATGGACCGACTTGGACGACGGGTAATTCCGGCTCCGCTCTTTACTTCAATGGTTCTGGCTACTATGTCAACATACCTAACAAATTAAGCATGAATAATACTGATGCCATTACTGTTTCTGCATGGATTAAGCGAAACATACCATCTATTCCAACACAGGGCATAGTTAGTAAGGGTCTTCTGTCAAGTTCACCAAGAACGTGGGATGTGGGTATAGATGTTAATGATAGAATATTCTGGTATATTGCAAATAATGATACTAATTTCAAAATAATTTATGCTGATAGTGTGGGGGTTGATGTTTGGGAATTTATAACGGCAACATTCAATGGTACCGATACATCACTTTATCTAAATGGTTCACTAATAACGACTGCGGCTTTTGATTGGACAACGATGCAAACATCTGCTTATTCCATACATGTGGGCAAATTAAGAAACCAAGCCAGTTATTTCAATGGTTCCATTGATGATGTTAGAATTTATGACAGAGCATTGAACGATACTGAAATCCTGCAACTCTACCAAGGAACAGATATTAGTAGAGGTTTGGTGGGTCATTGGTTGTTTGATGAGAATTCCGGTACGACTGCATATGACACTCACATGTGGACGGATGGTAAACGTGATGGAAGTCTCTCGTTGGATGGATACGACAGTACTTACCTCAATATTCCAACTCACAGCTCTTTCAATTTGATGGAAGAAGGTACAGTTGAAATGTGGATTAAACCTGTAAACAATGATGAGATTTTCTTTATGTATGGCGGTGGAACTTCCAATTACTTACGGGCTCGTGTTGAAACATCTAAAATTAGATTTATACAGGAAGTTGATAATGTGGTTGTTACAAATCTCGTTACCGATACAATCACTTTAGATTCTTGGAATAACTTAATCATAACTCAAAACAATAGTTTTGCTCAAATGTATTGGAATGGTGTTGCAGTAGACCATGATGGACAAACTAATAGTGACAATTGGTTTGTTGATTCCAGCACTACTGGTGCCATAAAACTCGGTGAAAGTTCATGGGTTAATAATGAATTTCAAGGAATCATCGACGAGCTTCGCATCTATGACCGAGCCTTAACAAGTGAAGAAGTTTCTGCAATTTACGAAGCATATAATTAATAGAATGTAAGTAATTTCTTGTGAAGGGTATCTCATCATCGATAGTATCCGTTTTATTGCTACTAATTTCACTCGCAACTGTTACAGTTTTTTATAATCAATTTGGAAAACTTTCCTCAGAATCGATGGCGCAAGGTGAAAAAACCCTTGTAAATACTAGAATGGCTCCAAAATACTTGGGGGGTGCTTGTTCAACTGAATATGGCTATATACTAATTAGTACGGATGAACCACTCGACGGTAAACTCTACTATGTAGTCAAGGATGGTTTGGATGAGATTGCTAGTGGTTTTTCATCCATTAACATTACTGATGTTGGTAAAGTTTACTTCAATGCAACACTGGAAGATGGAAGTGAATACACAATTCAAATTCGCTCTAGATACTGGTCATTCCAAGAAAAATGTGAAGCATCTCAAGATTCTAGTTTAGTTGTGTTCATTTCATTCAATGAAAGCCAAGGAACTACGGCTAAGGATTGGAGCCTCAATGGTAACACTGCGTATTTGAATGCATCATGGGTTAATGGAACCTCCGACTACGCATTGAGATTTGATGGATTGAAACAAAAAGCCAGCATCAATTCAACTACGGGTTTTGACGCGAGAGAATTCACACTTGCTTTCTGGTCTTTGAAAGAATACCCAAGTTCAGATGATGAATCATTCATTGAAGGTGGTTCATTTTATGTCAGGAGTAAAACTAATGGAAACGTCCAGTTCGGTTTATCTGGTGGTTCAAGTTTAACCATTCCAACTGAAAATAAGACATGGATTCACTTCACCATGAGATACGATGGGGGTAGTCTCGATGTGTTTAGAAATTGTACTAAAGTTGATTCAATAAGTTCATCATATTCGCCATCCTTGGGAGACCTATACTTTGCTAAAGGACCAACCCAATACCTAGTAGGTTCTGTCGATGAATTTTATTTCTTTTCACGGGCACTTGAAGATGCAGAAATTCCGGCGTTTTGCAATCCATTACTCAATATAGATTCTGACGCATACAATGGAACGTGGACACAGACTGATGATTACTGTCCGCCAGAAGACCCGACAGACCCAGATTGTTTAATAATCTGAAGATAAATATAAAAATGGAAAAAACCCCGAGGGGGATTTTGATAATTAAAATAAAAGGGTTCTCCTTGCGGAGATTATTCCCTCTGATAAAGTCCGAATCCAGCTGGGGTTGCAACGAGTGTTGCGCCTTCTCCAGATTCAACTTCCATTATCTGACAAATCGGAACGAGTTCTCCCGTCTGACTGACCTTATGGAAATTGAACCAAGTTCCACCAATTTCTGTGCACGTCTCTTGGTCAACCGTTACATACCTCTTCAGAACGTGGCTTCCAGTAACTGGGCTGTAAAATAGATTTAATAACCAATCTAATCCGCCTTCATTATTGAAGTGCCATTTTGCGTGTATTTGCAAGTCTGTATCGGTACACTCGGTTGCAGCAGTTCCCGCCTTCCAATTGTAGTAATTAGCAAGACACCCTTGGAATGTTGCGGCCTTTTCATTATATCCATAATCATCATATCCTGCATTTCCCGTTCCTTTGGGAGCTGCCATCGCACCTATAAAAAATGCAGTGACAACAAATGCAGCCATCATGAACTTTGGAAACATGTCATTTGTTTTTTTAGCCATGTAATTTTTCTACACAGGGCATATTTTAGGGTTACTAAGTTGTAAGAAACTCAATAATTTTTGTGTTTGCTGCCGGTAATAATTCTACCCCGTGTCTAAGTCCAGGAATTGTAACGAGTGTTGCCCCCTCATCTCTTACAAAGACATCGGCAGTTGTTTTTGAATATGTATCGGCAGTCCCTACAATTATGTGGTTGTTTCCAGTATAATTTCCCGCATCGTGAGAGATGTCAATACCTTTGTAGACGAATCCAGGCGACAATAGAATTATTGATTCAACGTCTTTCCACAACGCATATTTGTAAACAACATTTGCCCCCACACTTGCACCTATAATTGTGTGTACATTCACCCCTTGTTGCCTCATGAACTTCTCTGCAGCTTCAACATCATAAATCATATCTGCAAAATCCTCATCTTTGAAACTCATCCAATCATCCGAACTATCTCCGTGTCCGCGAAGGTCAATTGCGAGATAGGATATCCC
Organism: Candidatus Altarchaeota archaeon; assembly: GCA_018221025.1. Classification (GTDB taxonomy): domain Archaea; phylum SpSt-1190; class SpSt-1190; order SpSt-1190; family SpSt-1190; genus JAAOXX01. The sequence goes on from JAAOXX010000004.1 coordinate 3,666, forward strand.
CTCCCGTTCAAGTGATTTTTCCAAGGGTTCCCAATCTTCTTTTTGTCCACCTAATTGATGAATGAGAATTACTCCAGACCATCCACCTTCAAAATACTTGTATGTTAGTTCCTGTCCGTCTCTAGTCTTCAAAACCTCTTTTGATGTGCAGCCCATTAACAAAACAATCAATAGTAAGGGAACCAAGCGCACACACAACTTACCCGATAGCATTTAAAACATAAACGATACATTTTTTGGGGCTGTAGCTCAGCCTGGGAGAGCGCTCGGCTGAAGACCGAGTCGTCGTGGATTCGAATTCCACCAGCCCCATACAAACTTTTTAAAAAAGTTTGATCAAAATGATATTATGCTACTTGGGATGAAATTTGCTTCAAAGGATGGGGATATGTTTTTGAATAATATTGCTGAACTTGAGAAAGAGGGAGTAATTGTGAATGGATTTGAAATTCAAGCGTTTAGTGAGGATACGCCTCAGACAATACTCAGTGCATTGGATTCTGTAAAATCTCATGGGTTTAAGTTTGGTGGATTGCATCCCCCTTTTCCTGCGTTTGCTAATGATGAGTTTGTGAAGTGGTCAGGAGTTGCAAAAGAGGCAAAACTAAACTATACGGTTTTGCACGCAGCCATACCAACTATGGGATTTTCTAAACTTCAATTAGCCGTCAGAGAAGCAGTTAATAATTCAAAATCACCCACATTCTTAGAAAACGTTCCAATTAGGGGGCAGAAAGAAGGTGCCGGTTCACTCCTTGATTCGGCGCTTCTTCATGACAAAATTCTTATGGATATTCCACACACTTTATACAACTGGGAACACACTCGTCGAACCAATGTCCCGCCTGAAAAACAAATTGATATGACGCTTGACTCAATTAAAGCCGTTCATGTCGCAGAAAACGATGATGGCAACGGGGGAGTTCCGGTTAATGGCGGCAGTGAACAATTCCGTTCAATTTTGTCTCGATTGTTTACGAAAAAAGACATTTTAATGATTGCAGAACCAACAGGTGGTCATCACAATAATGGTAAGGGCCACAAAGATACTTGCCGAGAAATTTGGAAACTCTGGGAAAGCCGCAAGTAGACAATGTTTTTAAACTCAAAAACCCATTTTGAAGTATCCCGTTTTCCTAAAGGATTAAGCGCGGGACAAGTCCCGCTATGCGGGACAAGCGTTGCGAGGATGGTGGAGTAAGCTTTTCAAAAAAGCCTAACCAAAATTCATGACAGTCGCGAGGATGGCGGAGTTCGGTCAAACGCGCAGGAATGAGGTTCCTGTGACTAGTGTCTTCGCAGGTTCAAATCCTGCTCCTCGCATTCAAGCTTTTCCCTCGCGTCGCTCTCCCACTCCGCGGGATTCTTTGCAAATCCCACTTTCCTAAAGGACTAAGCGCGGGAAAA
>JAAOXX010000048.1 GCA_018221025.1 Candidatus Altarchaeota archaeon
CTTCCCATAATGATGGATACTGCAGGTCCAGAGATTCGAATTACATCTGAATTTCATCTTGAAAACGGATTAAAAGTAGGAGACTTGCCAATCAGTCCAAAAATCAAATTGAAAACTGGGGACAAATTATTGATTGATGATGGACTCTTTGAAGCCGAAGTAACAAAAAAGGGCATCAAATGCGTTTCCGGCGGGGAAGTGAGAAAAGGTGCAAAAGTCGTAGTAGTCAACAGGGATACAAAATTACCAACCTTATCAAAAAAGGACAAGGTGGATTTGAAATTTGCATTAAAGGAGGGGGTTGATATGATTGCCCTCTCATTCACAAGAAGTCCTCAGGATATTATTGAAGTGAATGAGGTTTTGGAAAAATCTAATGCATTGGATGTTTGGGTCATTCCAAAAATAGAACACTCGTGGGCACTTCACAATTTAGAAGACATCATCAGACTAAGCGATGGAGTAATGGTTGCTCGCGGAGACCTTGCACTATATACTCCTTTTCAAAAAGTTCCACTTGTTCAAAAAGAAATCTTAAAAATGTGTCTTCAACTACGAAGGCCAAGCATTGTTGCAACTCAAATTTTAAGTAGTATGGTTTACAATACCTCACCAACAAGAGCTGAAGTGAGTGATATAGTGAATGCGGTATTAGACGGAACTGATGCTTTAATGTTGAGTAATGAAACTACAATTGGGAAACATCCAATAAGGGCTCTTTCTGTATTAAACAAGGTAATTAAGACTGCAGGAAAATTAAAGGGGCCAAAAGCCACACCAGTGGATGTCAAAGGAGAAATGGCAAGAAGTGCTGGTCGAGTTGCAGAGAGTATTGGCGCATCATTATTCTGCAAGACAAATAGGGGGAGAACACCGCGAAGGGTTGCAAAGTTCAGACCAAATGCACCAATATTCACAGTATCAAAGAATAAGAGGTATATGAGAAATCTCAGATTAGTCTGGGGGGTTGTTCCGGGAAAACCCGTAAGTGGGAGTGTAGTCGAAGTTGAACACCTAACTGAAGCGCCATCAATCAAAGTAAAGTATGCAGGAAAAGTAATAGCAAGAGGAACCGGTTATGGAATAGGAAAAACCGCAGGAGTTGTTGGAAAGGAAATTAAAGTAGTAGGTCCAAGGGACAAGATTCCAAAGGCAAAGGCGATAATATACTATGGAACTGAAAATGACCCAGTTTTCCAGAAAATCATACTAAAAAGAATTCCAGTAATGGTAACTAAAGACCGCGTAAGAAAAGGCACACGAGTCTTGGTTGATGTTGATTTAGGAGCCGTAATGGAGTTATAGGTGCTCTACGATTTTTTCAACTGCAGTTCGAACCGTTTCATAAACTTCATTCACTTTGGTTTTTTCCTTAACAACTCTCCACACCGCAGTTTGAAGAACTTTTGAAACCAATACAAGTTTTTCTTCCCGCGACAAGATTTTTAGACCTGAACCAAAATACCAACGAGCGAGTTTTGCAATAATGTCTGCATCAAATTCATACACATGCTTTCCAGAGACATACAATTCCAGTCGGTTCTTTTCAAGCTCATCAAGAACAGGTTTTTCCGATGGACCAAGGCTTTCCAAGATTTCAAGAACTGTTTCGGGAGCCATGTCCCAATAGACATCACTAAGTGAACCGAGGAGTCTAAGGGAAAATTGGGCAGAGGCTTTTGACACAGATTTCTTTGCACTGTCGGACAGGGGTTTAATTAAGACTACTGCATATTCACCAGTTGTCGGATTTTTGTATGGACCCATGGCTACAGGAACAAATCCATTTCGTGTCCAAAAACGAATAAGGTCGGACTGTGCACCAAAACTAGTCCCAATCCAATCCTTGCCCTTTAATGAATTCAAAGAGAAACTA
>JAAOXX010000049.1 GCA_018221025.1 Candidatus Altarchaeota archaeon
AATGCAATTGAAACCGTTGAATCTACAAGACTGCTTCCAAACAAGTCCCCAATTGCAATTTCAGATTCTCCTTTCCTTATTGCCGAAACTGCAACGACTAATTCAGGTAGAGATGTTCCGATTCCCATGACTATAAGACTCACAAGATATTCTGGTAACATGAGTTCAGTTGATAATGATATCAGGGCGTCAATTGTAATATACGCTCCAATCGAAACTACTACACATCCAATTATTAGGTATAGTAAGTCTTTCTTGATACTCGTAGTTTCAATCTCTATTCCGACCCCATCAAGATGTGAAGTAACTTTAATTAACCAAATCGAAAATCCCCAAAACAAAAGCATCAATATGGAGTCAATTCTTGAAACTGAGCCATCCATTGACAAAACTGAGAATAAAAATAATGATAAAATTATCAAAGACCCAGATGAAATAATTTCTTTCTTATCAATTTTGAATGACTTACCAATGATTCCAAGAATACCCATAATCAGAGTAATCTGAGCAATGGCAGAACCAAGGGAATCTCCTACATTAATGTCCCCGTGACCAAGATATGAAGCCATTAAAGCATTAGTTATCTCCGGCAAATCAGTCCCAATTGAAACCAACGTCAATCCAACTAGAAATGGATGAACCCTAAGTGCAGTGGCAATCCGTTTTCCATGTGTTACAACTTTGCTGCTGGAAAAGGTCATGGTGATTATACCAAATACAATTGAAACCAACCACCAAACTATCACAGAATAAGGCGTGGTGTCCAGTAATAAGCATTTTTAAATTTCATCTAATTTATGAAGTGTTCAAAGACGGAAGACAGTAGTCCCACAATTAAACCACCTATTGCAAAAACCAATGCGCTTTTCCATGGACTCTCGTCCATTAATCTTCCGAGATACACTCCGAGAGAAATTAGTAGTAAAAACGAAAGACCCAATGATGAGATGATTGCTAAATTATATGAAATGAATCCCCACAAATTTAGGAAGAATGGTATGATTGGAATAATTGCTCCAAAAAATGGTGACACTGCATCAATAATTGCAAGCCTCATAATTTTTTCTTGACCCCGTTTTTCTAAAATCGTTCCATTAAGTGGACGCAACAATAATTTTTCTAATTCTCTGAGCTCTAGTTTTTGTTCGGCCTTTTCAGACATATACGCTCCAAAAAATCCACTCATCATTATTGCAATACTTGCACCGATTCCGGCCCGTAATACTCCAAGTGAATTTCCAATTGATACTGCTCCGCCCACAACCATCCCGAAGGTAGTCATGATTCCATCAAAAAAGTTCATAACAAAATATCTTCTTGCAATGGGGTCGTTTAGCACATACATCTACTCAAGGGTTACTGCATGCCCAATCATCTCTGCCCCAGATGCTACTTCATCAATGCTATGAATTGCACCACCAAGCGATTCAATGGCTTCAAAAGTCTTGTCTACATCAATTTCCTTCCCCTGAATTGTAATTCTAACATTCTCAACCCTCTTATCGACTTCGATTAAACTGACATTGACCCCCTCATTGCCCTCAACACTCGATAACTTTGTAGCATACTCTACTATGCTTGGTTCTTGGGGCTTAACAACATCGAGCACCAATTTTCTAACTTGCACTTTTTCCACAATAAGACTCTGTGTTTATTCTATTTATTCCCTTCTATGCCAAAGACTCAAAAAATAAAAAGCAAGAGAACAGAAGCTTTATGTGATGACTCACAGTTACTCTGACGAACTTTGAAAAAGTTCGATCAAATGTGCTGCCTTCGGCAGCACTTGCCCATTTGGGTTTTGATCAAACTTTTTTCAAAAGTTTGGGTGATGACAACTTAAGAGCTGACTTGTCCCAAGTCAATCCAATTACCACTAAAAATGTACCCACCTAGTTGATTAATCGAAGCGAGCTTTGGTAAAATGTTTTTTTCAAGACTTGGTTTTCCCTGAGAAATCAATTCAATTACTTCTGGCTCAATTACGAATGAACCCGAAGATACAAGATAACTCTCAGTCTTTACTGGTTTTTCCTTAAACCCAGTTATTTTGGTTCCCTTTATTTCAGGAATCCCAAATTTCTGTGGTTCTTTCCAAGTCGTTAATGCGACCGTTGCCATTACTTCTTGTTTGGTATGAAACTGGTAGAGGTCAGTATAATCAATTGAAGAAATTGTATCCCCATAAACTAGGAAGAATTTTTCACGAAGTAAGTGTTGGGCAGCTTTTAGTGCTCCAGCCGTTCCAGCTTCATCATCATCAACAAATAAGAACCGTTCTTTTCTATTTTTTACATACGCTTTAATTTTACTAAGTTCTTTTCCAACAAATATAATCCTATTCACTCCGGCAAGGCCAAGATTCTCTAGATGGCGCTCAATGACTAGTTTTCCCTTAAAATCTTCAAGTAGTACACCTTCCCTTCCAGAACCCGTCAGTATTACTGCAGTTTTTGGTGTCATGGATAAGAACGCCCTTTCGAGTAGCTTTTCGAAGACAACTGACCGATTCTCCGCCAGGTGTCCAACGAGGCGGTCTGCCTTAGTCAAGATTCCTTCATTAAGCGTTAGACTTATTCGCCTCTTTACCACAGAAAACAAAGGAGTATTACTTTATATTTTCAGCGCAATTCTAACTATCTTCTCTAGAATGCTTAGAACTTCAGCTTTGTTCAGTTTTTCCGTGTTTAAAACTAGGTCATAAATACCCAATTCATTCACATCAATATCATAAACTCTCAAGTAATTTTCTCGGTCTTGGTTGTCTCTTTCCTCTACACGTTTTTTGGCCTCTTTGAATTCAAGGTCCTTTCTACCTGCAACCCGTTTGGCCCTTATATCAAGTGGTGCCGTAAGAAAAATTCTAAAATTTGCAGCTGAAGCCATATGACCTGATAGACGGGATTCAATTACTACATTCCCTTGCTTTGAGCGTGTGTCAATAAACTTATCCGCTTCATTGTGTAATTCATTAGGTGCAGTCTTCATGAATTCCTTTACATCCATTCCTGCTTCCTCTGCCTTCATTCTAAAAAAATCTCCAACAGAATAATACGAGATTCCCAACTTTTCAGAAAGTGACTTGCCCGCAGTTGATTTTCCTGACCCGGCCGGACCACTAATAGTTATGACGACCATTTAACCACTCAACCCCTCAAAATTTGGACCATAAACGAAGGTCTTAGTCTCTCCATTATTCAATACCATTTCGAAATCAGTATTATACCCATCAAAGAACCATAGTCTGGCAAAAGTAGAATGCATGGTTTGTTTGTCTCCAAGCATAATCATTTGTTTTGGATACACAATTACCGATTGGTTAATTCTTTCGAGATTTCCAAAGTTTCCAGATGGACAATATCCAATTGGGTCACATGCGAGTGAACCTTGATTTGAAAGATATGAGAATTCATCAATAACACCCATCCATTGAATTGCCCCTCCCACAATTTTACCTATAATGTAAACTGGTTGTCCATCAGTGCTCAATTCACCAATTGCAACTGGTCCAAAATCATCAGAGACTCCACTGTATATATCAATCATTCCGAATTCGGTTGGGTAAACTTGTTGGTACCTTACTTGATTGATTACATTACTAATCCCGCCAAGAGTTGAATAAGCCCAGTACTTTGCAACCATTGCCGAATCAATTGTGAAATACGTTAGATTCCAATCATCTGCCCAAGCAGTTGCGTTTTCATAATCATCTGTCGCAAAAAAGTGACCTGTATTCCAATTAAGTTCATATCCTGGACCAACATTCCCGCCATCACCAAGGCTAGTTGAATTTCCAATAGTTTGAATCCAGTATCCATAGTCCCACCATGTTGTGACTGGCTCACCTTCAGGAACATTAAATTCCATCCACTTTGCATTTTCAAACCAAGTTGTAGTCAAACTTGCCCCGCCTAAACTGTTCATGTATCCAAGTGTTACTGGATAAATCTGATACATGGAATATATGACTATTAAGTATCCAGCTATTTTTACCACTGAATCTACGTTTTCCAATAGCAGTGACATAACATACGCTGCACCGATTACAACTCCTACTGATGTAAAAGTAAATAACCTAACTGCGGAAAATGCAGAATACATTGAAAATGCAACAATTGAATTCACAAAAACTTCTTTCCAATTCCTCGAATCGAGAAGACCTGGAATTCCAAGTAAGAATAGGAGTACGGGTGTCTCATATGGGAAATCCATTAGGAGTTTTCCTGAAGCAATCAATAATGCCGCGGCATAGACATAATCTTGTGAAATGGCGTCTTTTTTCCGAATAAGACCATATGCCTTCCTAATTATTGGAATCAAAAGAACGCTCAACGATATTAGGAAAAATAGGCCAAATTGTGAATAATATTGATTATTATTGAGATTCCAAGTCCATGGTGCTGGTCGCTGGTTTTCTGCAACAGTTTGATAGTGACTTATTGTACCAACTGGTTGAAGCGGGCTCTGATACAACCGCGTTACCCAACTTATGATAAAAGCAGCGTTTCCAAATGTGAATAATGAAACGATGAGTACGAATCCAAGCCCAATTCCAGAAGCAATCAGAATACGTTTCTTTCCATACTTTTCCAATGATGATATTTTGTATATCCAGTACAGCAAGAACCCAAATGCGGCAACCCCCAATATGGCAAGAGATACTGGGTCTTGGTAAAATGTTGAATATCTTGGAACAAAGAAATGCATGAACAAGTATGATACGAATGCTACACTCAATAACATGACTTTCTTAGTTTCTTCCATCATTGCAAGTATTACGAGAAGCGGTACGAGTGATAATGCAAATAAGACCTTTCCACCCCAAACTGCAGAAATCATTCCCATTGAGATTCCTGAAAAAATCGCCGGCATGACCTTCCTTTCCTTTAGTGCCGTTGCTGCAAAATACCATCCTAAGACTCCGAGGAAGAATCCTAGCGGCTCCTTGTCTGCGAATCCCTGACTCGTTCTAAACATATAAGCCGGCAAGACTGCCATTATCATTGCTGAGAGTCCCGCCATTCCAAAACGCCTGCCAAGAAATGCCATTGCAATAACACTCAGAATTCCAAGTACGGCAGGATAGAACTTCACTGCGGATTTAAGGTTTCCCGCAATCCTTCCAAGATAAACGAGAGTATGTGGCAGTGCTGGAGCAAGTTCACTCGAATCCCAACCATAAGGATAGTATCTCAGTGCGTCAGCACCTTCCCATGCGCCAGTAGTCCAAATTCCTTCTGAAATTCTCCAGAATATGTACGGATCAAATGCCTTGATATAAGGCTCAGAGAGCCCAAAAAATCGAGTATAAATCATGATTACCATTGCAAGGCCCACTAAGAGTCCAGAATTCCACCACTTGGATTTAGACAATCTTTTTAGTTGGTCTTGCAAAGCCGTCATTCTCCTCAGAACCTCGGGCGATTTAAAAGTTTCCGGCTTGAAGGCTTTAATACCAAAAACGGTTTCCTTTTTTGTGATATTAATCATTTCAGAGAAACCGAAGGCAGCCAAGAAAATCGCTGATGCGATTGGAAACATGAGGACGGTGAAAAGCGGCGATTCTTATTACTATGAGGTTGATGGAGGTTCAATTGTTGTCGCCCCAGCAGTGGGTCACCTTTACGGACTAGTTCCGGGGAAAGAAGGATGGGACTACCCTATTTTCAATGCAGTATGGAAACCAACCTATCGCAACAAAGGATTTGAATACGCCAAATCATATGTTCAAAATCTCAAGGAATTAGGAAAGCAGGCGGATGAAATCATAGTCGCGACAGATTATGATATTGAGGGCGCAGTAATTGGCTACAATATTATCAAACTTGCCGTTGGAAAAACCGATTTAAAGCGAATTAAAAGAATGAAATTTTCAACACTAACTCCCCAAGAACTTCTTCGTTCATTCAAACAAGCACATCTCCACAATCCCTTCGAAATTGGGATGGCTAATGCGGGACTCCTGCGCCACTACATGGATTGGTTTTGGGGAATAAATTTGAGCAGAGCATTGACTCAGTCCTACAAGACTACTGGTAGTTTCAAAGTTCTCAGCACAGGGAGGGTTCAAGGTCCAACACTTAAAATCCTAGTTGAACGGGAAAAAGAAATTCAGAAATTTGATTCCAAGTTTTTCTACAAACTCTTTGCCAATATTGACAAATTCCAAGCTGATGGACCCGAAGTCGAAGACGTAAAAAAGGCGCTTGAGGTTTTTCTTTCACTTAAGTCCCCTGCAAAAGTTGTGGATGTAATTAAGACTCAAAAAACCATCAAACCACCACCTCCTTTCAATCTTACAGATTTGCAGATTGAATCGAACAGAGTACTCAAATATACCCCAAAAAAGACGCTAGAATTGGCTCAAAAGCTCTATGAAGATGGATTAATTAGTTACCCACGAACCTCGAGTCAAAAACTTCCAAAAGAATTAGATACTAAACCCATTCTTGAAAAACTTTCAAAAGTTTACCCATTTGCACTCAAACTTATTGGTAAAAAATATACAGAAGGGGACAAAACTGACCCTGCCCATCCTGCAATATATCCAACTGGTCAGTTGCCGAGGGATAGAGACCCTGCTGAAATGAAAGTTTTCGATTTAATTGCAAGACGATTCATGGCGAGTTTCTCAACCATTGCAAAAAGGGAAAGCACAAAAATAATTCTCGATATTTCCGGAACCACCTTTACAATGATTGGACGAAAAACAATTACTAAGGGTTTCACCGCAATTTATCCGGCAGGTCTCGAAGAAAAAGAAGTTCCACCTGTCAAAAAAGGCGATGGACTTATTGTAAGGGATTTTGAACTTCGAAGAGAACAAAAACGACCACCAAAAAGATACACTGCGGCAGGTCTACTAAAGACTATGGACAAGCTTAACCTTGGAACCAAGGCAACACGAGCGAATATAATTCAAACACTTTATGACCGAGGTTATATTGAAGGAAAAAGTATTAGGGTTCTTAGTTTGGGAATCGGAGTGATTGATTCACTTGAGGTTGCAGCACCCGATATAGTTTCCGTTGAACTCACTCGGAAATTTGAGTCCAAAATGGAAGAAGTTCATGAAGGGAAGCAAGACATGCAAACTGTTCTAGAAGAATCCAAATCAGAGCTTTTAGACCTTTTACGAAAATTCAAGTTGGCAGAAAAATCAGTTGGGGCATCACTGAAACTAAGTGTTTCAACTACGGGTTCAACAACGACTACTACGTCTTCAAAACCAAAGGCAATTCCTGGCGGTAAGTATATGGGTGACTGCGCGTGTGGTGCAAAAATATATGCCCTCAAATCAAGGAATGATAAAAAATATGCCAGATGTTCGGGGTGTGACAAGACATGGGGGCTTCCCCAAAGAGGCACAATGAAAATACTAAAAGACAAGTGCAGTAAATGCAAAATCAAATTAGTAGAAATAACTAGAAAAGATGCAAAATTCAAACTCTGCGTTGAACACGGATTCTCATAATTGTTTACTCTTCAGATTCTGTGTTCATTGGAACGTCAACCCTCATTCCAGTTGCCTTAAACTTTTGCTGTAGTTCTTTATTTGCCATTCTCATCTCAGCATTCGCCTGTGCAAATAGGTGGAACATCTGAACTAAGTCGTTACTGACATTTTGGAGTTCTCTCAGTTCAACGCTCATTTTTTCTGGTTTTTCGACTACAACTGCCGTTGGTGCTGCACCCATTAATGCTGCGAAGAATGTTTCAAAATTTGGGGCAGAAATTCCAACATCTGCTAATGCTGAAAAATACTGTTCATTTATTTCCTCAGTTTCTTCCCATTTCGTGTCTGCGACTTTTATGTCTTTCATCATTTTGATTTTTTCAATATGTTGTTTAAGTGTATTCTCAACAAAGCTCTTTGGCTTACCCTGAGCTTCAATAATAAATCTTGCTTGAATCATAAATGAGTCTATTCAAGGGGTTTAATTATTTTTCCAACCATATGAATTTTAGCCCCACATGATGCACAACTGTTGTTTTTAATGTGAGTTTCTCTGACCCTAAGCCCGCGTCGTTTAATTACGGGTTCTCCACAATCAATACAGTATGTGCTTTCCGTCTCGTGTCCTGGAACATTTCCAGCATAAACATACTCTAATTGCTCTTTTGCAAGTTTAATTGCGGCATTAATTGTTTTGATTGGTGTTGGCTTCGCGTCTTTCATTTTATGATGGGGGTGAAATCTTGAAATGTGAAATGGTATTCTTTCATCTACTTCCGCAATAAAGTCTACAATTTGTTGAATGTCTTCATTTGAATCATTAATTTCAGGAATTAACAAGTTTGTAATTTCCACCCAGACTCCGTGTTTCTTGAATTCTTTCACAGCATTCAGTACAGGTTCAATCCCAACCCCCCCTGCATATCGTCTGTAAAATTTTGAATTTCCCTTTATGTCAATATTCACTGCATCAATTAATTTTGATATTTTTTTAATTGGCTCGTTGTTAATCATTCCATTACTTACCCATACATTGAAGAGGCCAGCCTTCTTCGCAAGCTTTGCAGTATCATACGCAAACTCATAGAAGACCGTTGGTTCTGTATACGTATAAGCGATTCCATGGCAGTTTGTTTTCAATGCGTTTTCAACAATGGCCTCAGGCTCAATTGTATGTGACTCCGCATCTGGTTTTTGACTCAATTCCCAATTTTGACAGAATTTACAGTGAAGATTACATCCGGGTGCGGCAATACTGTACACGCGTGAGCCTGGCCAAAAATGAAACAGGGGTTTTTTTTCAATCGGGTCTACATTTTGAGCAACAATTTTCCCATAATTTGTTGTAATTAAAATATCTTCAATGCTCTTCCTAACTCCGCATTTTCCAACGGCTCCATCAATGAGTATACACGAGTGTGGACAGAGTTGACACACAATCTCCCCACTCCACTTCTTGTAAAACATGGCTTCTGTACGTTTCATACTATGTCTCTTGAATGCAGGGAATAATATTCTTTTGTATAATAAGGCTTATTTTCTCAGGAACTCTTTAGTTTTATGGTAAATGTTTTTCATTCAATGGATTTCAGTACAATTCTTAGTAAAATTGATACCACCCGTCTTGGACAGAAAGTTGGAATTAAACTTCATTTTGGAGAAGAAGGCTGTACAACCTTTCTAAGTCCCGATTTTGCCAGAATGCTGTGCGACAAACTCAGAGAGTTGAGAAAAGAACCAACCCTTATTGAGTGCAATACATTATATGTTGGAGAAAGGTCTCGTGCGAGTAATCACAAAAAACTTGCAAAAAAACATGGATTTGATTTTGCACCCATTCACATTCTTGATGGTGAACTGGGCAATGAGTTTACCGCTTTAGACGGCTGTAAAGTTGGCAAAGGGCTTATGGACTATGATTCGCTAATTGTACTTACGCATTTCAAAGGACACTTGTGTGGATTTGGCGGAGCCGTAAAGAATCTTGGAATGGGTCTTGGAAGTCGAGCAGGCAAGATGGATATGCATTCTTCCGTTCACCCAATTGTGCAGACAGACGGTTGTAATGGTTGTGCTACTTGTGTTGAAAATTGCAATGAAGGTGCGATTACTCTAGAGGGTGGCAGGGCAAAAATCAATCCAGATATGTGCGTCGGTTGTGCCATGTGTATAAGTGTGTGTCCTCAAAATACAATAAAAATTCCTTGGCAGGGGAGGACGACCGAAGGACTCCATGACAGGATGAGGGATTATGCGGGAGCGATTATTAACAGAATTGGGAAAGACAAGATGACGTTTATTAGTGTAATGGAATCCATGACGGCTGAGTGTGACTGTATGCCATACCCACAAGAAATTATAATAGAAAACAAGGGACACCTTATCAGCACTGACATAGATGCGATTGACTTGGCGGGGTTGAAAATAACAAACAATCTTAATGGGCAAGTAAAGTTCAATAAACAAAACCGAAAAGCGAAGTTCAATATTGTGGAAATCTAATTACTTATGTAAATGAGTCGCAACGGTTTTACCGAATCAATACGGGCAAATCCAATTCTTTCCATTTGGACAATCTCCCCTTCTTTGAAACTCCCCCTCTCAACCAAAACTTGATTTTTACCTATGTCTTTGTCTTGCTCCGTTATCGGTTCAGGTTTTTTATTGTCTACACTTACTTTTGTTTTCATTACTGTTCCAGGCCTCCAAAGAATTCCATCAATTGGGTCGCTGAGCCACTGAACTATGGGTCGAATTAACTCACTGCCAGCATAGTGAGCAGTTTTACCCTTAATTTCGATGTTATAAGCACCTTTTAGACGTAATAGGCTTTCTTTGTAATCATCTTTTTCAATAAATACTCTTTTTCCAAGACTGACTTCACGAGTTCCTAATTCTTGTATTGGATGGGATCGCATCTCAACTATCATTTCTTCCCCTTTGAGTTCCAACTCGACTGGCTCCGTTATTACAAAAATCCTCTTGGCAATGGGGTCAATGTTTTTTTTATTGAATCCATGTAATAATTTATTAGAAATCATCCGACGCCCCCCACGCGTACCCGTTGTTTTTGCAAGGTCTTCAAATGTTTTTGGAACGATTCCTTTTCTTTTGAGGGCCATAATAGTTGCGAGTCGTGGGTCGTCCCACCCTTCTACTTCACCATTGATTATTAATTCCTTAATGAATCTTTTACTGGTTGGTGAACCTTCCATATCAAATCTCCCAAAATGAACATAGTTTGGGGCAGTCATTCCAAGAGACTCAATAATTGCTTTGTGGAGTTCAGCCCTCATAAGAAATTCTTCACTTCTAAGAACATGTGTAATTCCCAAGAGCCCATCAGTAAATGCACTAGCTAAATCATATGTTGGATAAGCAATGTGGTTGATTTTAGTGTGTGGGTGTTCCTTGTTAATTACTCGATAAAGTGTTGGGTCGCGCATTACTGAATTTTTTGCGGCTGGGTCACCCTTCCAACGCAGCGTGTATTTATTTCCGGCAAACATCTCCCTCCACAAACGACGGTTTTCTTGTTTGTTATGGGTGCGACACGGGTCGGCTTCGAGTTTCATTCTTCGGTCCCTTACCTTTTCTTCCGGACACTTGCACACATACGCCTTCTCAAAATTAATCAGGTCTTCTGCAGCCTTTTCAATCTCATTCATTTTTTCAGAAAGTATGAAAAGTTCATTCCACTTAATTCCAATCCACTTTGTGTCTCGAAGAATTGCATCGTAGTACTCCTTTTTCTCCCCAGTAGGATTCGTGTCCTCGAGCTTCATTATTAGTTTTCCCTCATACCGTTTAGCATAAAGATAATTTAACCAAAAACTCAATGCGTGACCGATGTGCAAATATCCATTCGGCTCTGGTGGAAGTCTTAGACGAACCTTGCCATTCTCTGCCCCCTCCAGCGGAGGCAATTCCTTATTTTCATCCTTTTTCTTTCTGTGGAGCAATTCCGGTGCAATTTCTTCCAATTTTGCCGTAATTTCTTCCTTCGTCATCTTATTTACGTCGGCTACAACGTTCTTTATTTCTGGAATGATTTTTTTAGCATTTTTTCTTGATTCTGGGTCTTCTGCGAACACCTTTGCCGCTACAGCCTTAAAATCCGCCTTACTATATCGGTGTGCATTTGCTAATGCGTGCTTGAGTATTATCACACAAACTAGTATCAGACAAGTTTATTAGTTTTCTTGAGTACGTTTTATATGATGATTAAGAAATGTCCTGCTTGTCAGAGTTCCTTGTTCAAACCCGAAGGAGAAAAAATGAAGTGTGACAAGTGTGGGTACATCTGGCAAGAAAAAAGTATGGATTTTGTTTCAGCCGATAACCTAAAATCTTAAATTCACTCCATTACGTTAATTCAATGTGGGGTTTCTAAAAACGTAGACTCCAATTAAGGTGTAGTAAATGAAAATTGAAAAACTGTTGTCAAAACTAGGGAAAGTTCTGGACTCTGGAGAACGTGAAGAAATGAAATGGTTTGATGTAGACACTGCTCCCTTAACAAAAGATGATTACTCAAAACTCGAATCAAATTTCAAGGAAGCTGGTGGATTTGTAAAAATAATTAATGCGGGGTCAAGTCTCAATAAAGATACGAAAAAAGAAGTTCAACGAGTTTGGCTTGTTTCTTTCAAAAACCAAAAAGACTTGGATAAATGGTCTCAAGAATTTGAAGAGAAAAAAAAGAAAGACCATCGGTATATTGGGGAACAACTTGATTGGTTCCATGTTCAAGAAGATATTTTGGGTCCAGGTCTTCCTCTATTACACCCAAAAGGAATGATTATTCGAAATGGATTAATTGATTTGATTCGGGAAGTTAATGCTAAACTTGGTGCAGAAGAAATTTGGACACCCCACATATCTCGATGCGATCTCTGGAAAATTAGTGGGCACTATGAACATTACAAAAACAAGATGTTTATGTGGGAGCAAGATGGTGAAGAGTGGGGAATAAAAGCTATGAATTGTCCAATGCATTTTCAGGTTTATAGATTCAAACCAAAGAGTTACAAAGATCTTCCTGTAAGATATGCTGAATTTGCAACGGTCTACAGAAAAGAACAGAGTGGAGAACTCCATGGTCTTTCAAGGGTCTGGTCATTAACTCAAGACGATCACCATTTCATAATAAATCCAGACCAAATTGAAGGGGAAGTAACCAAAATAATAGACGCTGCACGTAAGGTATATGACTTATTTGGTTTTGAATACAAAATTAAGCTTGCAACTAAGCCTGAAGACAGTATGGGCGACGCAAAACTATGGGATGTGGCTCAAGATGGCTTGAAAAATGCATTGACTAAATTAGGCGTCGAATATTCACTTAACGAGGGAGATGGGTCATTTTATGGTCCGAAAATTGATATATACGTCAAAGATAATATGGCGAGATGGTGGCAACTAACAACAATCCAACTCGATTTCTTTATGCCTGATAATTTCAAGATGGTGTACACTGATGAAAAAGGAAAACAACAAATGCCAGTAGTTATTCACTTTGCAATACTTGGTTCTCTTGAACGATTCATGTCTATAATAATTGAACAAAATGCGGGGAGACTTCCACTCTGGCTTGCACCTGTTCAGTTGCGTGTCCTACCCATAAGTGAAGCTCAAGAAGAATATGCACAGGGTCTTGTGAATGAAATGCGAGGCCTTGGTGTTCGTGCCGAAATGGTTACAGAAGGAACTCTTGGGAAACGAATCAGGAATTCTGAAATGGAAAAAGTTGCAGTCACCGCAGTAGTTGGCGACAAAGAAGTTCAAGCTAATTCGATTAGTGTTCGCGGAAAAGAAACGATGACGAGAGAAGACTTCAAAGAAAAAATCTTGCTTGCAATAATGGATAGGTCGGATTTCTGAATTTCCCATTATTCAGTAACTAATATAAGTCTAGTTGTTTTGAAGTATTATGTTTAATTCCAGTTATTCTGGAGCCACTTCTAAACAGCCTCAACTGGACAAAAGAACTGTTCAAGTACTTCAAGATACATTTCCTCAAAGCATAAGTGATGAAGAAATTATTGAATACACTAATTTGCCGAAGTCAACGAGTAGTGGAACTTATCTTGCCCGTTTTTGCAGAAATGTTTTTTGTGAAGATGATGCCCCTATTGATGAACAATGCTCCAGAGGAGAAATAAGTGAATTAGTTCAACTCAAACGTTCAAAGGGATTGTGTGTAGCAACCGAACTAAAAAAAAGAATTAAGGAACTTGAACAAACTTTTTACACTCCTTATGATGTGGTTTATCTTAACGTAAAAAATAGTAAGTATATATTTTTGAATGCACTTGAAGGTTTTTCCAAAGTTATTAGTATGACCCAAAATGATTCAGCAATTGCTAGAAGTCTTGGGCGAGTAAAAGGAGCTAAATCCAGACATTTTATCAATGTGGGCGGGGAACTTTATGGTTTTCAAGACTCGCGGTTTTCAACATATCATACCAGGGAAACCCCAACATACACCGCAATCTTGAGTGTTAAATAATGCTGATTATTTTATGACAAAAAATGAGAATGCTTTTAGTTATTGTTGGCTGTCATAACTATGAAGACAATTTCACTCGAGGGTCCAGACTTTTCCGGAAAAAGCACACTTGGAACAGCACTATTAATGAAACTACGCGACAAAGGATTAACCATTGAACGAATGGAACTCCCCAGTAGAATGGTTACGGGAATTTTTACAGAACTTTTGCGAAACTCAAAAGACAAAATTGACCCTAAAGTATTTGCGATGATTTATTCTGCAGACCACCTTCATCACTACCTCTCAACACAGAGTATGAATGATATCGATGTTATGTTACTTGAACGTTCTGTAGTAAGTTTATTTGTATACCAATCCATAGTTCTCGGTGTTGACCCCGAGTGGATTAAAGAATTAAACAAATATAACCAAACTGTTCCAGACTTAACAGTTATAGTCAAGGTTCCTGAAGAAGAACTTATCCGACGTAGTAAGATTCGTGTAGGATTAAATGATGCATTTGAAAAAGAGGACTTTTTGAGAAAGGTCGTTAAAGCATATTACAACTTGCCGGAATGGCTAATTAAAAAATACAATGTAAAATACATTGAATGGGAAGGCATGGAAAAAACCACTGAAACCCTATTGAAAATGGTTGAAGGTCTGTCCTGAGACAAGTACACTACATGTAATTGAGAAAGGATAATTCTCCTTCCGTGAGTTCAAAAGGAAGTTCACCTTTTTTTGCCAATATTCTCATAACTTGAAGATATTCCATTGCTCGCTTTCTTGAAGTGTGTGTTGCCTTTGCAATTTTATTCAACAGTCCCTTTCTCACTGCTCGAGTTTCTCTAGTTCTACCCATCATGAGTAAGAATGTAGGTGGCCGGTACCCAATGAACTCTTCATTTTTGCGAGTCTTTGCCATAGCAACTCCAATTGTTGACTGTGCAATTACGTGTTTCAATAATTTCCAATCTTGTCTTCTGTAAATTCTACCATAAAATACATCTGCCTTACTCAAAGCTTCATAAGCCCTAAAAATGTCACCTCCAACATATTCTCGCTGAATATTTTCATCAATCCATAACATAAATTCATCAATTCGTTTATTCAATCCATCAAAGGCACCGCTTGCCTGACTCACAGTCTGAGCCTTAAAAACATCCCGTAATGCCTCAAAAATAGTCTTTGTTCTGTCTCGCGTCCCTAATTTATCCACACCATCTTTTGACAACTCACCGCTCTCATAAAGTGATTGAAAGTCTGCAATACTACTCCTCATATCCCTTGAACTAGCAATTTGTAACAATAGTGAACGGTCAACACTAATCCCTTCCAATTTTGCAATTCTTTCGAGAACAAATACAATGTCGCTCGTCTTTGGTTTTACAAATTCAACAGAACTTACGGAGTTTCGAATCGTCTTGACTGGATTTGCCCATGCATTATTACAAGTCAAATAAACTGGGTGTTTGCTTTTTTTAATCAATTCAGCAATTGTGGATGCCGCGCCCATATCTCGCCGTCCAGCCAATCCGTCTACTTCATCAACTAAAATTAATTTTCCCTTGTTGAATAGACTTTTTTGAAGTGCAGCATTTACTAATCGTTCCTGAATGTCCCCTTTTCGTCTAAAGTCGCTTGCATTCATTTCAACAATTTCCCAACCCATTTCATTTGCAATCGTATATGCTAAAGCGGTTTTTCCAACTCCTGGTGGACCATATGCGAGTAGACCTTTCTTCGGATTCCTTAACCATTCTTTAATTTTTGCAACAGCCTTCTCTTGACCCTTGATGTCTGCAATTTTTTTTGGACTGTACTTATCTGACCACACATCATCAAAACCCTTGTTGATTAATATCAATTCCCAATATAGTACAGCTTAAATCTCCAAAGAACTATTTCTTCAGTGGATATAATCTCATTTAGTAGAACCGAATTTAAGCCCCTTAAATTGCTTGAACACATTAAAGACAAAAAAGTGTTTATACAGGCAAATGAAAAATACCAGCCACTTGTTTCGGAATTTTATGATGGCTTGCTTCCTTGGGAATCATTTCTTGAGGAGATTTCTAAACGAACAGGTTCAGAACGACCAGAGTCTGAGCTCTTTTGGATTCCTTTAGTAGAAAAATGTGCACATACAAAAACTCCAGTAAAATTAATTGAACCCGACATTAACAAAGTATTGACCGCCGCTGTAAAGAAGCTAAAAATTGACCCAAAGGAAGTGCGACACGTAATTCAAGATACACGCCTATGGTTTATTTCGGGTTCAGGATACCTTAAACATTTTGCGTCTGCATTCAATATGATATTTTTCTGGCTTCCAAAAAAAGCGTATTTTAGAAACAAATGGCTAGGTTTAGTCGGGTTTGTCGTGAATCACATACCGGGAGACCAAAAGGATGTCATGGCGCTTGTACACATAACCAACGGTATTTTATCAGAACGCATTGCAAAGAGAATTCATAAATTGAAAAATGCCGTAGTTTTTTTGGATGAAGATATTTCTGGACGAGTAAAAAAAATGGCCGCAGAAATGTAATTGTAGTGCTCATTACTACTCATGGACTGAATTTCGTGGAAACTCTACAGACATTGGCAACTATTTTGTAGTTTCAACCAAAATGTGAGTTTTTTTAATAGGCCTTTGGGAGCAAGAGTATGAAAGGCATCGTAGTCAACTACCGGATGGGTAGACATACTCAGAATCCTCGTCAAATGATTATCAAAGTAGAGGGCATTGAAAATAAAGAACAGGCAGACAAACTCGCAGGTCACAAAGTGATTTGGACGAGTCCCGGGGGAAAAGAGCTCACTGGAACGGTGAGTGGAGCCCATGGTAATAAAGGTATAGTTCGAGCACGTTTTGTAAAAGGATTACCTGGACAAGCAATTGGTTCAGAAGTTATAATTCAGTAGCTACTCCGTAGTTCTTATATATCTACTAGCCTTATGGTTGTATGTCACAGCTTGCACGAGAGCAGGAAAGTTTTTTGGATTACGCAATTGAAGAAGGTGCATTCAAGCTTGGGGATTTCACCTTAAAAAATGGTAGAAATTCTCCTTGGTTTTGGAATGCCGGTTCCTTTGTTGGAACGGGACGGGGTCTTAAGCTACTGGGGGACGCATACGCAAAGATAATATTTGATAACAAGGGTCTTGAAACTGATTTTGTGATTGGTCCTGCAGAAAAAGGTAATGATATTTCTTCAGCTACAGTTTTGGAACTTTACAATTATTATGCTGGAAATTTTAATAGAATAGTTGACAGAAAAACTCCAAAATATCATGGGGAAGCAACCCAAGAAAGTTATTGGGGTAACTGGTTTTATGGAACTGAACCTCAAAAAGGTGCGAGAATCTGGATGGTTGATGACGTATTAACTACTGCAGGAACTAAGCGCGATTTACTAATCAAACTGTCAAAACATAGTAAACTTTTAACCTACAAAGGGCTTATTATCACAGTTGATAGACAAGAATTGAATGATGATGGTATTAGTGCCGTAGAAGAATTTTCAGAAGACCATATGGATGTATACTCTATAGTTAACGCACAAGAAATATATTCATACATTAGTGAACCTGAAGTCTTTGATAA
Source organism: Candidatus Altarchaeota archaeon (assembly GCA_018221025.1). Lineage (GTDB taxonomy): Archaea > SpSt-1190 > SpSt-1190 > SpSt-1190 > SpSt-1190 > JAAOXX01. The sequence continues at coordinate 17,563 of JAAOXX010000049.1, forward strand.
ACTAAAAGAACTTGGTCGTGCAAAAGACGGAGACCTTGAACGGTTCAAAGATTATCTGCTGACCTATGGGACGGATGAATTGAAAGATAGTTTGGAAGCGAAATAAATGAATGTAAATGAAGGAAATGGAATAATTGTGGCTTTGGACGTTGGTACAATTGAGGAATTATATCAGCTTGTAAAAGATGTTGATGAACATAATGCAATTCACGGCTATAAGTTGGGCTCAGAGTTAATTGAGGATGAGGGGCTGCGTCATATTATGCCAGTCTTACGCACAATAACGGATAAACCAATAATTTATGATAAACAAAAATTTGGTGGCGACATTCCACGAATATCAAAAAAACAGATAAGCCGTTACAATAAACGCGGTCTTGACTATGTTATAACCTTTCCACTTGCAGGAATTGAAACTTTGCGTACAATTGGTAAAACTGCAAAAGAACTTAATCAAAAGTTGATTGTTGGTGGGGAGATGACACACGATGGCTACTTAGTAACTCACAATGGTTATATCACGCACGAAGCCGCCATGCGAATCTATGCAGATGCAGCTAGTATGGGTGTGACTGATTATGTAGTTCCTGGTAATGAACCTGATGAAATAAAACTAATAAGAGGTATAATTGAACCAATTTTAGGTGAAACTACCAGAATTTGTTACTGGGCACCTGGTTTTGTAACACAAGGTGGAACGCTAGAAGACGCAAAAGACGTGTTTGGTGACCAAGAGTGGAAGGCAATTATGGGTAGTGGAATTTATGGAGTGCCCAGTAAAGAACGCCTTGCCGCAGTTGATGCCTACTCAAAACTAATCTGAAGACTCGTCTGAAGACAAATCTATAGATTCTTTGGAATCCTGGTTACCCTAATTCGTGTTCCTTCTCCATATTTCCACGCCCGCCGTATGGCATCTGGAATGGAGCCATCAAAAATGTAACATTCAATTTTATGCTTAGCGGATATTTTGGCGGCTTCCATAATTTTACCGCGCATACCCCCTGTAACATCTATGGCTTCAGATTCGCTAACGCCTTTGAGAATGTCTCTAAAATTCCAATCTGCAATTTCTTCAACTCTTTCCTCGCCCATCATAATTGGACCATCAGTTGCCAAAAACACCTTTCTCGGTTTCAGCTTCCCAGCCAATTCATAGAAAATCCGTTCAACTGAAAAAACACGATATCCATCTTCGCTGTCCAATATAGCATCCCCGTGTATCACCGGAACATAATTCTTACTTGCTTCCATTAACTGGTCGGAAAAAATCTTAGTAACCTTTCCACCCTTTGCAAGTAAAAATGAACTTGGTGGAAATCCAACTGCATCAACCCCCTTTGAAATTAAACTCGCGACAAAAAGTCCATTTAATTTTGCCATAGCTTCCCTTATTTTGAAGAATCCTGCCTGCATTCCCTTGTATTCATTTGCAATAATATGGCCAAAACTTCCTCCGCCGTGACCAACTACCATTGCCTCTTCAATTTCAGAAACCCCCTTTACTGCAGTATTAATCCCTGTCCAATTAACTGTAAAAGGCTTGGACTTGTCTGTAATTACTGAACCTCCAATTTTTAGAAAAATCATTTTACCACCTCACAAGCTTTTCTTCGTCGCTTCGCTCCTCCAAAAGCTTGACCAAAATTTGTTTTCATTTTACCAACTCTAACATTCTCATGGCGTCATCATACATAAAGATGTTGTTGAATAACAAGTAATCCTTTTTCCTCATCCTTTTCTTCAAAAATGCGAGGTCGTCGTCCTTGAAACGGTAACGATACATTATGTTGCCCTTTCCATGGAGCCGATAATAATTGAATTTTTGTTTGATTGGTTTTTCTTTAAACGGGTCGACGATGTGGATGAGTCCCATTTTTGGGAAATATTTTCCGATTGTTTCGAGGTCCCATCCCCTCGATTCAAGTGCAAATTCAAATCCACTTATTGATTTGAAAAATGTCTTAATTCGTTTTAGATTGTCTGGAGTAATGTTGAAACTTTTAGGAGTTTGAAACACCAGAACTTTTGCATTTAGAGCTTCTGCAATATCTTTTATTTTCCCCCAAGTCTCATCGTCTGAAAAATTACTAACATGTGTTATGAGTTTTGGAACCTTAACTGAAAACTGAAAATCTGGATTTACTGAATCAACTTCTTTTCTCCATGCGCGTGCAGTACTCGTTTTTGGAAGCTGGTAAAACGTAGACGTAATCTCGACCATGTCAAAAATCTTGGCATACGCACTTAGTCGGCTTTGCCCTGGATTTACAAATTTTTTTGGTAGATAACTCCACCCACACGTTCCAATGTTCACTATCGTACATTGCAGTATATACTTAAAAGGGTAACTGAAATAGCCCTCTAACTGGCGCTTTTACTGTCTTATTGAGGTTTTGTTTATCCCTTTATGCTAAACGAGAGATTCTAACTCAATTAAGAGTGTTAATATTGATTCTGCATTCTAAAAAACACAAAAAGCCAGTTGTTTGACCGTATTTTCAATAAGGGCAAGAGAATATAAGATACCTCATACTCAAAATAACTAGAAGCCAAGTTGGTGATTTGAAAAATGAAACTCAAAATCAAAATTCCTAAAAAACTGAAGAATAAGGTTAAATTTACAACAAATCTCTTAGTTTTTGGGGTTGTTTTCTATGTGATTTGGCTCCTATCACCAACATTCCATTTGCTAAAATTCTTTACAGCAAAATTAATTGCGTATACTACCGGTTCAATTGTTGTTACTGGTGTAGATGGCATATTCATCCGACGTGGCTCATTCTTACTCCAAATTATTACTGATTGTACTGCTTGGAAAGAAATATTCGTTTTCTTGGCATTATTTTTCTCATGGCCAAAGAAAAAGAGCTACAAAAAAGGACTTTACGCAATCGCAGCAATATTTTTGTTCAATTTACTGAGGCTTGATTTCCTTGTACTTTTTCAGAGTAGCTTCGATTATTTTCACCCGCTCTTCCAATACATGTCAATAGCAATTATTCTGCTCCTTTGGACGTGGTCAGTGGGCATTACAACACTAAAAATCCAATACGGTGTCACAAAACGCTCGAAAACGAAGAAGAAAAAAGCTAAAAAGAGAAAAAAGAAGTAAATTCTAGGAGCTGGCGGAGCGGCTTTCCTTGGTAACAGGGAGGAAAGTCCCCTCACTCGTGCTGAGAAATCAGTAGATATCGATAGAGGCGAGAGTCTCTGATGAGGAAACAGAAACGATACCTACGTGCTGGACATATGGCCTTCAAGGGACGAATGAACGCACAAGGGGTGAAACGGTCTTCATCCGATTGAGTGCAACCCCGCTTGCGGGGGCTCAGATAGATGCCGCAGTTCAGTTTCATCAGGCTTCGCTTGATGACTGGATAACAGAAAGGGGCTTACTGCCAGCACCTAAAATTCCCTTTTTAGTATGAACTCTTTTAGACCCTTTAGACACTCGGCTACTTTTTTGTTTTTGAAATCGTATTTTGCTTTACCTACATATTCATCAGCCAGCTTCTTACAATATTCAAGTGAACCAGATTCCTTTATTGCCCCTCTTACAAATTCAATATCTTC
>JAAOXX010000050.1 GCA_018221025.1 Candidatus Altarchaeota archaeon
CACAGGAATAAACAATGGGATAACTGAAGAAGTAACAAAAACTCCAACCAATCTACTCTCTTTTTCTTCGGTTTTTTGTGCCATTAACCAAACAACTAGGAGTGCAAGCACATTCATTGCCAAGTGTGTTGTTGACGCATGAGAAATCATGAATAAGATATCGGGATGAGACGGGGAAAAAAAGTGAGCCGAAGAAAATGGAAAGAATGCAATCAATAATGTAGCAAGTATTAGCACAAGCATAGAATAAGAAAGTTAAAGAAATAGAAAAGGGTGGTGGTTATACCTCGGCAGTTGTTTCAGTGGCTGAGTCGTCACTCCTTCTATTGAATGCATGATACCTATCCATCAAATCACTGTTTTTCCAGCCAATATACTTGTCTTTTGCAGAACCATATGCTTTTTTTAGTGCTTTCCAGCCGGCTAAACCGAATACAAGACCTCCTGAGATAGGAAGTGTAAATGGTAGTAACGCCGCTGCAGATAATGTCGTAATAGCTGGAGCACCGTAGGCCGTAGCAGTAACAGCACCAGCAACAGCACCAGTAACACCAGGTGCAACGTATCCACCCTTACCGGCGAATGCCCGTCTAATTGTACCGCGTTTAACGCCCTTGACTACCTTGTCTTCAATATCGAGTGCGCCACCATTAAGATAGCTGAATGCGGACGCGTCCAAGTAATTTTTAATTAGGTTCTTAATTGCCCCCTTGTACGTTTCAATAGTGTGAGGAATTTCTTCAGGACCATCAAGAATTACTCTAGACTCTTCATCTTCAGTTATTGAAACCATATCACCCATAAGGGAATAGTTTTCACCAGTTTTTGAAAAAAGTTGTACCTTTGAACCTTTTTTCAAACCAAACTTAATCATAGCCGTAGAATTTCCAATAAGTTCAGGTTTTGATTTTTTATCATACATAATCCTGACAATAGTTTTATCGCCAGTAAATCCATCAATAAGTTTACCACCAATGCTGAGCTCTTGGTTAGTAACACTATACTCTTTGAAAGCTTGAAGAGACGCGTCTTTATTACGAGCTTCAATTAAACTTTCAAAAACTCCGGCATCTGAAAACTTTGCACCATAAATGGGACCGGCACCTTTAATTTTAACTTTCTTGCCCGTGTATAAGTCTTTGAAAAGGTCTTTCATTCGGTTCCTACCACGGAAGACGCCTTCTTTTAGAGTATCATATGACTTAGAGTCGCCTTCACTTTCTTCAAGCGCAGTAAACAATTCACTACCAATTTCTTTAAGTTCACTTTCACCTAAGTTAGAAACAATATTTTCAGCAACCCCATTAGACCAAGTTTCTGAAATATAATTAGCAACAGACCGGGCAAGACCAATTCGCCTTAAACCCTCTAGTTCAGAATCCTTCAAGTTATCTGGAAAATCACTAAAACTATTACTGAGTTCTTGATACATCTTTTTTATTGCTTCGTTCCCAGCACCATACCATAAAAGTGACTTCATTATTTCATTCTCGCCTCCTTCTTCAACTAGATTTCCACCTTCATCGAAGGAGAACTTGGATGGAGGGATTTTGAAAAGATCAGTTATAAGCCCTTTAATCTGATAATTAACACCCCTAGTAGCATCCAAATCAAATTCTGCCGTATCAAACCCATCAATGTCTGAAAATTTTTCTAGAAGGTCTTTGTAAAAAATCTTGAAATTTGAAAAAGGATATTTGTAAGTCTCTAAATCTGCCATCTTAGTTGGCTCCGGAGTAACCAAGTATTTTTGTAAAGCGTCGAGAGTTGACTCATCAAGAATAGAAGTTGTAGACATTCCAACAACAGCCCCAGAACCTACCGACATAACTGTATTTGCACTTTTTCTGTTTATAATATTTATTACTACATCGTGGTTACTATTAGAAGGGAAAACAGGCCGTATAACCACTCGCCAATAAAAACCTTTTAAAGTGGGTTGACTTTCTTAATTTATGCTTCCTTTACTCTTGTTATTAGGGCAAATGGTAGTTCTAAACGCCACAGGCCCACTATTCTTTGATGGGAATGCAATCGCATATGTCCATTTGAATGGAACTGAGGCCGCAATTTTCTTACCCTTGTTGCCAGGGGAGCATATAGTTCAGTATGGTGGCCAAGACTACACTTGGTCATTATTTGATATTGTTTGTGAGACGGAGGGAACATTCTCATGTAATGTAACGGCTTACGATGCGGTGGAACTGCCCTATCAAATTTCATGTGGAAATATAAGAACTGGAACACTCAGTTTATCAAAAGACGAAATAAAAACAATAAGTGCTGGAGGAGTCTGTAATACTGCTGAACTCCGAATTGGAGACTACAGCACAACCCTTGCATTCACACAAGTTTTTACCAACTATATGATTCTTGAAGATGGTCAAGAACTGCGGGTTTGGCAGGGTGACGAGTTGGTTCTTGAAAAATTTGGAAGTGAGTATATTGGATTTCCCGAACTCGACCCAGGAGAATACAAAGTCATCGCAGGACCAACATATGGTAAATTAATCGTTGAAGAAGTTGAGACATCAACTTATGGGATTATTCTATCAGTTTTATTAGTAATTGCCGCAATCTCACTCCTTTGGGTCGGCTAATGAACCCCAAAGTTTTATTACCAATACACAGGGAAAACTATGTGAAGGTTCTTGGAATTGATGAAGCCGGCAGAGGTCCAGTGATTGGACCTATGGTAATGGGTGGATTCATGATTGATGATGATAGAATACCCGAATTAAAATTAATGGGTGTCAAAGACTCAAAACTCCTAACTCCTGAGCGGCGAGAAGAACTCGCAGAAAAACTACAGAAAATGGGAGACGTGTTCATACGAGTAATTGAACCACACCAGATAGATGGATTTAACCTTAACCGATTGGAAAAAATTGCAACCCGCGATATAATTCTTGAAGCATCCCCCGACAAAGTTATAATTGATGCATTTGAAAAAAACTTGGAAGCGAAGTTGGCACTGAAAACGGGTCATGGTTTCAATGGAAAAGTTATTGCGGAACACAAGGCAGATTTGAAGTATGAAGTAGTTGGCGCCGCGAGTATCGTAGCAAAAGTCTTGCGAGACAAGGAAATTAAGGCACTCCAAGGCACTTACGGGGATTTCGGTTCAGGATATCCAAGCGACCCAAAGACTGCGGAATTTGTAAAGAATATAATTAAATCAAAGCAAGCACTTCCGAGTTTCATCAGAAAGAGTTGGGACACAGTTAGACGGGTATTAGAAAACGAATCTCAAGTTAAACTTTCAGGTTTCCTGGAGAAGTAAATTCTGGTGAAGTGAATAGGTCCTTGTGGACATAGACTGGGACTCCGAGTTTCAAATTAAGAACAACGCAGAATTCTGGATTGCCCACAGTATTCTTCCCCTGTGCATCAAGAACATTGCAAGATATTTCACTCCCATATGGGAGAAATTCAACTCGTTGTAAAGAAGAGGGGTCAATTAGTTCTGGGAAAAAATCGTATGGGTCATCTGAAGAATACAATGCATCATCCGGCATCCCGAATTCAAGTATGCCTTCATCTGAAACATAGACTACGCGTTGGTCTGAAGTATATACATCTACTCGAATCAAGTCTTTTGTAATGGGGGCAAATGGTATTGTGAATGCAGTAACTGCAACACCAACAAGAATGAGAAGGAGTAGTTTATTCACATATTAAATCAAAACCGTTATTAAAATACTTGACTAGTATGAGTGTGAGAACAGTAAAGGTTGTTGGAACAGTGGGTCCATCCTTATGGGATAAGATGGAAAAGGCGGCACCATTAATGGACGCTGTCAGAATTAATTTTTCACACGGGGACTTAAAGAGTCACAAACGAGAAATACGATTAATTAGAGATGCAGACCCTACGCTTCCCATAATGATGGATACTGCAGGTCCAGAGA
>JAAOXX010000051.1 GCA_018221025.1 Candidatus Altarchaeota archaeon
ACGGGACAAACTCCACAGAATGGTTTGAGTTCACAAGAAGAGCAGATATTGAACAAGCCACTTGAAGCGAGTACAAGACTCTTGAGGGTGGAATTTTTCATCACAGTTCCATACGTCTCATTGATAGTTCCAATATTAAATTCTTCAAACATCCTCCCCTCATCACAAGTGTATATTTTACCGTCGGGAGCATATGCTACTTGGTTAAGACCGGCCCCACATGGCATTTGTAGTTCACAGTATCCGGGGTCGGTTCTATTGAATAATTTTTGAGCTATTATTTTAGAAAGTCCTTCTTGAACCAAAATCCCTCTATTATTTAGTTCATACATATATTCAACCACATCTTTCCAAGCAACAAGAAATTCCTCCGGGGTATATCCAAGCTCATCCCATTTATCTACTGCGCGTCCAAAGTATCCGAGATATTTGAATCTCACAATTCTAAATCCATGGGACAAATACTCATCAACTATTTCTCGTCCTCGAGAAAGTGAGTGTTTGGTTATAACTGGTAATGCATTCAATCCATTAAATCCGGATTTTTGAAGTATTCGAATCCATTTTACTACGTCTTTGTAAGTACCACCACCACTTCGGTATGGACGATGTAAATTATGGATGTCTTCGGGACCATCCAAAGAAAAGCAAACACCAATCCTATTTTCAAGGAAAAAATTAACTTTATTCATATCCCAGTTGCTCCCATTATGTATCATTGCGAATCCAATCCTCTTATCCGATTTACGAGCATTAACAGCTTCAACAACAGTTTTAATCGCATCAAAATTGAGCAGGGGTTCACCTCCACTAAATTCAACTACCAAGGTCTTAGCTGGAGACTGAAACATAAAATCCACAACTTTTTTTGAAGTTTCAACACTCATATGATTGGTCGTTTCGGCATCCGCATAACAATACTTGCACGCAAAATTGCAGGCATTAGTAACGGCAATAACATGTAATGAAGACCCGTTGCTGAGATGCCACAGTTTATCCTTTAATCGACGCTTGGCATCTCCAAAATTAGGGTCAGTACTAATAATTCCAGAAGACAAAAGCATGGAAAATAATGCTGGACTCTCATCAACTCGGTGCGATTGTAGGAGTTCAAGTTCATCCTTATTTAGAACTGCCCAGCTGCCAAAGTCAGTAGTGACTAGGAACCTGTGGTCAAGCCTACCAATTCTGAATGGAACATTCTGATAATCTTTAACGAAGTCGCTTGGACCTATCAACGCCACATCATCTCCAATAACTCATTAAATTTGTCATAAACTTCTGACTCACTGAGTTTCGTTTCAAACACCATATATTCTTCAACCTCTTTACCATCACCAAAAACACGTTTAACGAAATCTCGAGAATAAAAACCAGTATTCACACGAAACACAGTCTTACCGTTTCTTGTTTTTACTCCCTTCATCTTTTTCACCAAATTTATCTTCCCAAATTGTTGCAATGTCTTTCTCATCAAAATCCTCGTCAGCTTCATCAGAAGGTTTAGATGGCTTACATTCTTCACATCCTTCACAATCATCAACAATGTGACTACTCTCGGACGCAGGAACAATACTGTGCATTAATGTCTCCCTTAATTCTTTGTTTCGAACAAATTGGACTGTGTGGAAAGCAGCAGCAAC
>JAAOXX010000052.1 GCA_018221025.1 Candidatus Altarchaeota archaeon
AATATGGAAAGCCATCCAGTTTTTCCTAGTACCGGATAAACAAATACGAGTGTTATGGCTAGAGCCGAGATTAAGAGATGTTTTAGCTCCTCTTCTCCAAAGCCGAACACTTGCTTTCTGGAATACACCATTATTAAAAATGTGAGGCTTTTAATTGGTTATGGCGCTCCATTGGATTTCTCAAGACAGGTTTTTGGAACTTGTTGAAAAGATATTTGGGCTCTTAGTCATTATTCCTGGAGACGATGAAGACGAATCTAAAAAAATAACGAGATCGATGGAAAAACTATTGCGAAAAGTCAGTGAACAACTGCAGGGAGATACTAACTACGCATTTTCACTGGACCTCAATGGAAAGGTGGATGAAAGTACAATTCCAGTTTACTTCATGAAAGAGTTTGATTACTGGGACGAGTCGAGTTGTGTTGGACTTGTTAGAATTGTTCCAATTGGCCATCCAGATAATCCGATACTTTCTGAGAGAGAACCTGAAGCCATGGGTTCTAAATTATTTGGTGAGCAAGGCGTTGCAAGAATTAAGCACTTGACGTGGCTTGTTTGGAATGCAAAGCTTGCCAGTAGTGGGGATGAGAGTGCTCAGGAAAAAATCGATATGTCAAATGAAGAGCTTGGAAATTCTTCTGATTCGCTCTAAGGCAGGAACTCCTTATTTTCAATTTTTTCAGGAAGATATGTTTCACTAACGAATTTCAAGTGCTTCTGGGCAAGAGCCTCTTGCTCCGCTTTTACTTTCTTCTTAATCATCATTTTGATTTCAGTCTCCCATAATTTGTGTTTGAACCATGGATACTTTAAGAGGTCATGCGCACGCTTCAAGTCGACGTCCTTTGCACGAATGATTGCGTTTTCCAATTCATAGTGGTAGATGTCGCTGATTGTTAAGCCAAGAAACTGGGTTGCTGGAGTTCCTAGTTTTGAGGATACGTGTGCTAAATTCATACTTCCAATTTTAATAACACTGTAAATATACCATCCATATGGGTCACTATCAGTGAATGCATATACTGGCAACTTAAATTGTGCATTCAATTTGTGAATCAGGCGTCTAATTCCACGGGCCGCCTGCCCCTGAGTCCCAATCAATATACAATTGTGTTTCTTCCAAAACTTGTCTTCATGAAGCCTATCAAATGTTGCGTTCTTCTCGACAACCAACATATAATCGGCGTTTATATCTTTGAATTTTATGTTTTCAACGTTTCCAGGAATTGCCCATCCACCGCTCCCGAGTTTACTCCAATTAATCTCATCTCCCCTGTCCTCAATAATTACACCGCCAGCAGCGACTCCACGTCTATCGGCATTAATGTGCAACTCATCCCTGAGAATATCGAGGGCAACTTCCAAGTCTACGAATGTAGAATCACTTTCTCCCTGCTCTTCGAAAGTTGTTTCCTTAGAATTCTTAATTGTGTGTTTCAAACTGTAATATGCCTCCCTGAGGCTTGCATGTACATCTTCATCAAGCAATTGCTTGGAAAATGCTGCAACAAGGAGGGTTTGCATAAATTTACGCGCATGAGCGACGTTTATGAAAAAACGCTTAGAAGTCTTATCCCCAAGGCTCAAAAGTCCCTTATCTTGATTCCAAATGACGTTAGAGCTTCCTCTGATTGGTATTTTGATGAATGGATTATCTCCTCGGCCTATTGTGTCCAATATTTCTTCGCTGAGCTTTTCTATTCGTTTCTTGGATTCTGCTCTTTCCACATTCAATTTAGACACACCCTTTTAAAAAACTATTTTAGTTACCATGCCATAATCTGATATGAACTTGTCTGAATCACTTGAACTGCTATCAAAATACAAAATTAAGACTTCCGGTAAATTAGTCAGTCTTGAACAAGCGCTTAAACTACCTCGTCCCGCAGTTTTGAAGGCCGATACAATTGAACACAAGAAAGACAAAGGACTGGTTTTTGTTGGACTCGTTACTGATGACGAAATCAAGTTTGCATATAATAAAATTTCAAAAAAATATCCCGTTTTTGGCCAACCACTTATTGAGGGTTTTGAACTGATGATTGGGGCTCTTGAAGACCCGATTTTTGGAAAGACCGTAATGGTTGGTTTTGGGGGTACATACACTGAGCTATTCAAAGATGTCTCATTTAGGGCAGTTCCTTTAACACGAAATGATGCTGAGACAATGCTGTCTGAACTGAAAATCTACAAGGTTTTTGAAGGATTTAGAGGAAAAACACTCAACAAACAGCCGGTTATTGATGCTTTAATTGGTCTATCAAATATGTGCGAGAGGGTGGACTTCAAGGAAGCCGATATAAACCCGCTCATGATAGGTGAATATGGGGCCCTCGCGGTCGACGCCAGAGTGATTATGTGATAGTTGTATTTGATTTAGATGGTACATTGGTTGATGCGTCAGTTCTACACGCTAAAATTTTGTCTAAAATTGTTGGTAAAAAAATTGATGCGAGTGAAATTTATTCCTCAAGTTCTCTAAAGTTTCTCGTTATGGAAAATCTTCCTCGTGGAAAATGGAGTTCAATTAAGGATTTGACTCGACAACACGAATCTGAAATGATTAAGAATGTTAAGCTCACTGAACCAATGCCCGGAGTCCACAAGATGCTCCAAGACACACATTTCAAGAAAGCCCTATTTACTTCTGCAAACAAAAGGCTCGCGAATGCCCTACTTGACCACGTGGGTTTGAAAGGATACTTTGATATTATAATTACTGCTAGTGATGTTTCCAAATCAAAACCCGACCCAGAAGGATTGTATTTGATTTCAAACCAGTCTCATGAGGATAATATGGTAATGATTGGAAATAGTGATAGGGATTTATTGGCCGCTAAAAAGGCAGGGGCTATCCCTATTTTATTTACTCCGTCCAAGGAATCCACTTCTGTAGCAGAATATGTTGTAACTGATTTGAGGGAATTGCCTGAGCTTGTTGCGAGTCTAGAACAATAGTAGTGTTTTTAAAGCTTAGATTTTAGTTCGGTTAATGGGGTACTTGAAGTATGTTCGTGAAGCTTGGAAGAAACCAAAAAATCTCCAAGAAAAATTAATTGTATGGAGGCGTGAGTCTGTATTGACCCGTGTTGAAAAACCAACTCGCATTGATAGGGCAAGAAATGCAGGTTACAAGGCAAAACAAGGCTTCGTTATTGTAAGAGTTAGAGTGCTTCGTGGTGGTAGGACGAGGCCAAGGTTTACGAGTGGAAGAAAACCAAGTAAGATGGGTATGCTCAAATATTATCCAAAAAAGAGTCTTCAGTGGATTGCTGAGGAAAAAACTTCTCGAAAGTATCCAAATCTTGAGGTTCTTAACAGTTATTGGGTGGGGGAGGATGGAATGTACACTTGGTTTGAAACCATTTTAGTGGACCCAAATCATCCGTCCATTAGAAAGGATCCAGAACTTAAGTGGATTGCAATGAAACCTAATACTAGGAGAGTGTATAGGGGATTGACGTCTGCTGGAAAAAAGAGTCGTGGATTGGCTTACAAGGGAAATTATAAGGTTCATCCAAGTATTGCCGCCAATAAAGGTAAAGGTAAATAGTTTGATAAAATCGTTGGGTGTCAGAATAATTGTCCATGCTACCGAAGACGATAAGCGAATAAAGTCTGCGGCTGAAAAACTTTTTGGAGTGGGTTTTAGTACTGAAACATATATGGGTCATTGGGACAACCCCATTACTATGATGAGCGCAAAAATTAAAGGGGGGGTGCTTCTTGAAGAAATCAAAAAATCCCTAATAATTGAGAACTTCGAAACTCAGAGTGGGGATGGTTCCTTCTTTTTTAGACTCAGTAAATCCGGAGTTTTGAGGGGTGTTTTTGAGTCGGGAGACGACGTGAGAATAAAGGTTAAACTTCGAGTTCCAAAGGGACAGACAGTTTCCACGTATATGGAGACTTTCTGGAAGGGCAAAGTCTTGTAAAGGATAAAACCCTGTAAAGGGTTAAATGTAAGATTTGCCATTTATTTTTTATGCGAGTTGATTTTCATGTTCATACCGACCACGGTGTTGGTAAAAATACACCGGCTGAAATGGCTGCTATTGCAAAGAAAAGAGGTCTTCATGCAATTGCTATAACTGATCTTGGTGTGCTAAAGGGCTGGAAACAGTTTAAGCCAAAAAATTTTGTTATTATTCCCGGACTCGAGGTTTTAACTACTGAAGGGCGAGTTCTTATTTATGGTCCCGATGAATTGCCAGAGCACAGAAGCTTAGACCATATTATTAGATGGGCAAAACGAAAAGATTACCTAGTTGTCCCTTCACATTTTAATGATGAAAGCAGGGGATCTCTTGGTGATAAGGCACTGAAGCTTTTCAAGGTTGTTGAGGCAATAAATGGAACTACGTCTCCAGGAGTTTGCAAGGATGCTGTTATGAAGTGTACATCGGCTGGAGTAAAATTTATGTGCAATAGTGGTGCCCGTTCCGTCTCAGGATTGGGGGATTTTTACAATAATGTTAAGATTAAAACGGATAGTTGGGAAGAAATAATCCGTGAAGTTAAAAAAGGAAATTTTGAACCAAGGATTAAATTCCCTGGACTGGCCGACCAGATTCGACACCGCTTCAAGTTGTGATTTTATGATAAGTGTTATGAGATATGGACACCGAATTGGCAGAGACAAGCGAACCACTACTCACGTTGGTCTTGTAGCTCGTGCATTTGGTGCAGACGAATTTGTTTTAGTTGGAATGGACAGCACCCCTCTCAAAACACTCGAAAATGTAGTTGATAATTGGGGTGGCGATTTCCGTGCAATCCGTATCAAAAATTGGAGAAAATTCCTCAGGGACTTTAGCGGGGTTAAAATCCATTTGACGATGTACGGCTTACCTCTTAATAAAATACTTTCAAAAATTAAAGCGGATTATACGAAGTCAAAGAACTTGTTGGTTTTTGTTGGGGCGGAAAAGGTTCCTCCTGAGGTCTATGAACTCTGTGACTACAACGTAGCAGTTGGAAACCAACCACACAGTGAGATTGCCGCTCTTGCAGTTTTTCTGGACCACTTTGTAGATGCTCAATCAATCGGTTTTGATGGGGCTGTACTACGAGTTGAACCACAGGCTCGCGGGAAAAAAGTGGTCAAACTATAATATTATTAAGTTCTCTGATTCAAGGGTTTGTGGACTTCATAGACGTGTTTGCCGGTGAACTCAACAAAAAAAAGATGGAAACCGCTAATAAGCTTGGAATAAAAATATCGCCCGGACACTTTTCGGTTTTAATAACGCGAGACAAGGGTCTTATTCGGCAGAAGCGAAGGCAAACTGACTTCATATCGGTTAGACCAACGAGTAAACAAGATATGAATGCCTTGCTGACTGATACTTTCTATGACTTCGTAATCGTTGACTCATTCTTGTTGGGAAAGCGAAATGTGCGAATGGCGAAGAGATATGAGACTTCAATTGCTGTTCCTGTATCTGATGCATTTTCACTCAAGAAATCCAGTATTTTGCGTATTCAGAAAAACTTACTTAGAGCCCAAGAATTTGGAGGTTCACTATTATTGTGTACTGGGGCGGAAGACGCGTCTCAGATTCGTTCAGGATACGACCTAGTGTCGATTGGTGTTTTGCTTGGTCTTAAACCAGACTATGCTCAAAAAGCCGTCCGTCAGATTCCAAATGCAATAATCATGAGAAATCAAAAACGGTCTAAACAAGATGTGTGGGGGGTTACTAAATGAGGCACCTAAAATTTAATTGGCTCTGTAGTGAACCCACGGACAAAGAGATATTCAAACACCTTCAGGACTTTCTGGGAGTTCAAGGAGTAATTGCATCCGGACTCCGTGTGTCCCAAGGACTCGTGTCATGTGAAAACTCATGGCTCCAGAAAGTTCGTGGAGCTATGGCTCTCAAGTGGCAGTTTAATGCAAGAGTTAGTGGGACTAAGAAGTCCCTAAACTCTCTCGACATTGAGGCGTAATTCTTTTATGATTTTTCGGAAGGTTTCGTGGTCTTCTCGCCTTATCATATTAATAATCTTCCCAGTTTTTCCAGCCCTTCCAGTTCTACCAGACCTATGGATGTATGTTGAGCTATCTCTTGGAAGGTCAAAGTTTACAATCAATTCAACATCTGGAATATCAATTCCCCTTGCTGCTACATCAGTTGCAATCAGGTACCTTTCTCCCTCTCTAAACTTCCTCATATTTCGTTCTCTTGCACCTTGTGTCATGTTTCCATGAAGTGCTGGAACCCGCAGTATGTCTGCGAGCCGCTGAGTCATGCGCTTAGTACTACAGAAGATTAATGATTTCCTACCATTCAAAACTCCTCTCAATGAACTAATTTTTCGCTCAGTTTCGAAGTACAGGTGTTCAATCTCCGTTGGCATTTCCTCACCAACTTCAATCACCTTGAAGTTTCGCCCCTCAATCAACCCAGTTATGTTTCCACTTAATGTAGCGGAGAATAACCAAACTGTCTTTGGGGGACAAGCGTGCATTATCTTCTTTACATCGGGTAAGAACCCCATGTCGAGCATCCTGTCCGCTTCATCCAGAACAAAAACTTCTGGGTTGGATTTCAGTGTTCCTCTTTGAATGTGGTCGAGTATTCTTCCAGGAGTACCAACAACAATGTCAGCACGCTTCAATTCTTGGAATTGCCTGTCATACTTGACTCCACCGTAGATTAGTGCAACGTGTGCAGGGCTTATTTTTTTCATAACCCTATTCACCTGCATTGCTAACTCCCTCGTTGGGACTAGTACAATTGCCTGAATCCTACCTTTCTTTTCAATAACTTGAGCTAATGGAATTCCAAATGCAAGCGTTTTACCGCTTCCTGTTTTTGCCCTTACAGCTAGTTCTACACCTCTAATTGCTTGAGGAATTACTTTCCTTTGAACCTCAAAAGGTTCGTCAAATCCTAGGGACTCCATTTTTTTGGCCAGCCCCATATCTATGCCTAAATCTCTAAATTTCATTTTTTCACCTATATTGTTCTGAGAGAAAATCCGTTCCCGACTTTATCGGGACACCCCTTTCGGGTGTTTTCCCTCAACACTTTGGTGTGTAATTTTTGTTTTATAAGACTACGCATATCGCAGAATTGCACCAATTCCACCAATTGCAAGAAATTCCTTGCCTTCATTAGTTTCTATACTTATAAATTCTGCATCAATCCCCGAATCCTCGGCAAGACCACTAAATTTTTCAATTACATCGTCTTTCAGTCCTTCACTAATTAGAACCGTCTCGACTGCCCCGCGTTTAAATGCATCTTCAACGCCAAATACTCCGTATTCAACTGGTTCCCCCTTTGCAATTTTTGTAAAAAACTTTCCTAAAATCCGTTTCTCGATGACCATTTCAGTTTGTGCCAAAATGTCTTCACTCTTTGTGACTAGTTCGCGGAGTCCATACTCCTCTCCATATCCTATATCTTTTATCGCAATTATTTTTTTGCGGGCCTTGTTGCTCAACATTTTTTCAAATTCTTCCTTTGTTGGACCTGGACCGCCGAGTAAAATTCCCTTGGTTTCAAGGATTGACATATCAATTGCTTCTGAAACTTGTTTGTAAAAGTCTTTTGCCATGGCCTCAATTACCCTCTCAAATCTTTGAGCACTTTGACCTCCCGCTCGGAATTTTCCGGGAATAATACTCTTAAAAGATTTCAAAACATCAATTCGTTTTCCCTTCAGTATTCCGATTGTTGCTCCACGCCTTTCGATTACAACCAATCCGTATACATCTTTTGGAGCTAACATATCATTGAATGCGTCCAGATAAAATGTCTGGTCACACTTGTAAACTCTTGCTTGAAGTGGCTCTGGGGGAATTATACTTTCCATTACCCAGTCATCTCTTTCATTCCCTACATTACCTGCAAAAATAGCAATTCCATGTTCCGGAGTTTGCTTGAATAATGTCAAGTGTTGATGAATTTTTTCAAGAGCAGTCATTACGTTTAGGCGAGTCTTTTTACTCTTAATATTGACTGCCGTTCCTTTTTCTTGAGTAACTTGATTTACAATTCGATTCAAATCGCATCCTGCTGGAACTATTACTGATACAAGTTCAGTATGCCTTCCCCTGTATTTTTTCAACTGTTGAAGCTTTTTTTTGAAATCGATTAGTTCTTTACCCACACAATACCTCCGCTCATCTTTTTAAATTAGTTTTTCCACCTACTTATTATGCCTGAGCCGCAGTTAAGTGAGAAACGGTGGAAATTTGTATTAGAAAAAGAACTTTTTAGTAAGTGGCAAAGTGAAAAACTCTTTGATAAACCACAAAAAACCGAAGGCCATGTATTTGTAATTGATACTCCGCCTCCATATCCGAGTGGTAGATGGCATGTCGGTGGTGCCCTCCATTACTGCCAAATCGATATGATTGCAAGATATCTGAGGATGTCTCGAAAAAATGTATGGTTCCCAATTGGAATTGATAGAAATGGTCTCCCTATTGAGAGTCGTGTTGAAAAAGACTTCGGAGTTAAGGCTCACGAAATTCCCAGAAACAAATTTTTGAACTTATGTCATCAGACACTCGACAAGTATGAAAAAAATATTTCAAATGTAATGAATCTTACTGGATTAAGTGTCGACTGGTCGAGTGTCTATAGGACAGATTCTCCAGAATATAGAACTTTGACCCAATCTACTTTCATTGACCTTTGGAATAAGGGGTTAATTTACGAAGACACAAAACCGAATAATTGGTGCCCTGGTTGTAAGACAACTCTTGCCGACGCCGAAGTTGAATACCGCGAGGGAAAATCAAAACTCGTTTTCATTAAATTCCCATTAAAAAATGGGGAATACATTAAAATTGCAACTACTCGACCAGAACTTCTTGGTGCGTGTCAAGCAGTGGTTGTTCACCCAACAGACAGTAAATTTTCTAAGTATGCGGGAGAAACTGCGGCCATTCCCTTATACGACAGAAGTGTTAAAATTATTCCGCGGCCAGAAGCCGACCCTGAATTTGGGACGGGTGCATTAATGACTTGTTCGTACGGCGACCAAGAAGACATTAGATTATTTAGAGAACTCAAGCTTCCTGAAACCATTGTCATTAATGAAGATGGAAAAATGAATGCAGCAGCTGGTAAATATGAGGGAATGACTACTAAAGATGCTAAGGAAGCCATAATCGAGGATTTAGAAGCTGGTGGATTTATTGAAAAAATCATAAAAATAAAAAACAAGGTTCCAATTTGCTGGAGAAGCAAAGATGATATTGAATTAATTGCGCTTCCTGAATTTTACCTTAAACAGATGGAATTCGTAGAGGATATCAAAAAACTGTCGGATGAAATAAAATTCCATCCCCCAAAAATGAAGCAACTTCTCTTGGATTGGCTTGGGGCGATTTCCCAAGATTGGCCAATTAGCCGAAGAAGATTTTACGGGACTCCGGTTCCAATCTTCCACTGTAAAGAACATGGCTCGTGGGTTCCTGAAAAAGGCAGGTATTATGAGAGTTGGAATCTTGAATTGCCTTGCCCCAAGTGTGGTGCAAAAAGCAAAGGGGATTCCCGTGTTCTCGATACGTGGATGGATTCGAGTGTTTCACCCCTTTGGATTTCCAATTATATGAAGGGTGGCGATTTTTTCAAAAATAGTTTTCCGACATTCCTGAGGCCCCAAGGAAAAGACATAGTTCGAACATGGCTTTACTATACCTTATTGCGAGTCTACCAGCTTACTGGTAAAAAAGCATTCACACGTATCTGGATAAGTGGCCACTTTGTTGATGAACAAGGGAAAAAAATGAGCAAGTCAATTGGAAACGTAGTGTATCCGGAACCTCTCGTTGAAAGGTATGGTGCTGACGCACTCCGTTTTAATGGGGC
>JAAOXX010000053.1 GCA_018221025.1 Candidatus Altarchaeota archaeon
GCCTGCATATGTACCATTCCCAAAACCAAAAGGTCCAGCAAAACTGGGTGAACCTGCATATGCACCACCACCAGGAGCAGATAAAACACCAATTGTTAAAACAAGGGAGCCGGTAAAAATTAAAGAAAAACCACTCCCAAAAGCTCGCGAATACCCAACAATTGAAGCTAAAACTGTACCGGAAGAAGAACCAATTACTGATAGCCCCCCAGAACCTAAATCAGGATTACCTGCAGTCATACCAGAAAAACCGGCACCTCAACCAACACCAGACACCAGAGAAGTCAGTGTAACTGCTACTGTCAGACTACCTTCAAAAAATACCAAAAATGCAAATAAAGTCATATCAACTTCTGAAAAATCAATGTGGAAAACAGTAAAGAAAGGTGTAGAAACAGTAATAAGTTCAGGAACGGAAACCCACGTTCAACTAAGTATCCCGGGTGAACGTGACATTGTAACCATTAAAAAAGTTCAGGGCGGAGTAGAAATTGAAATGCCAAATTCAGGAACGCGGGAAACATTCCCAACTGCAGGTCAAGCGGCAGACGCGGTTTTAAGATTAAAACGTCCATCGATTGATTTTGTAAAGAATAATTATGTAGGCATATCTGACTTCGTAGGAAGTGTCGTTGGCGGACTGCCAAAGCAAACGTTCCACCTTGATGATTCACAAGGACCAGTGTTTACTGCAGAAATTCTTGAAAAGGGAATGGTAGAATATCAAAAACGGGGTCTTCCACCAACTAAAGTTGGAATTGCAGAATTTATGAAAATGTTCAATATGCATCCTTCACAAAAAGTAGAAACAATAGTAGACAAAGGCTTTGAATCCGGAACTCAAAAAGTACTGAATACAAAACAAGGACCCATTGTTTTAGATCGTGTTGGTCCTAAACAAAGAGATTTTAGACTTTTCCATACAGGAAGCGCTATCGACGGCGGAGATGTATTTTACTATGGAACTTACCAACTAAGGTCAGGCGAATGGCCACCAACAATTGCCCAGCGCATCAGTAAAGACGGTGTTAGTGAATTCTTTGAAGTAAAGACAATTTCTAAAGATGGAAAAATGACACATGAAATAATACCACTTACTAGACCACTCACACCCGTTGAAGAAAGAGCTATAAGGATGTCAAGTGGCTCGGTATCTGCATTAATGAAGGCGACTGCAACAGAAGCAGGAAAAAGGGCTGAAAAAGTTGGTCCTGCGAAGATACAAAAAAGGATTTCACACAAAGATGTTATAGCAACACATCTCAAGTGGATAGACGACGTAAAAAAATGGAAAGACGCCGAAATTAAGAAAGGTAGAGACGTTCAAGAAATTAAAGATGAAATAGGGCGTTTATCAGCATCCGTTTGGAAAACTTTAAAACCTATATTCGGGGAAGAAGAAGCAAAAAAGCAAATAGATAGTCTATTTGAAGGTTTATTAGACAAGTAGAATCAATAAGAATGGAAGACCATGTGTTCGAAGATTTATAAATTACGAAAATCACTATTTTACATGCGCCAGCCAATTGTAGTTGTTTTGGGACACGTAGACCACGGCAAGACCCAAATGCTTGATTTTATTAGGCGCACCCAGGTTCAAAGGAAGGAAGCCGGAGGAATAACTCAGCACATTGGTGCAACTGAGGTTCCAGCCAGCTACATTAAAAAATTCTGCAAGCCCATGCTAGATAAACTCAAGATTGATGTGACAATTCCCGGACTCTTATTTGTAGATACCCCGGGACACGCCGCATTTTCCAACCTAAGAAAACGGGGGGGGAGTGTCGCTGACCTCGCAATTCTCGTAGTAGATATTATGTCGGGAATCCAGCCTCAAACTCTTGAAAGCATCGAAATTCTCAAACAATTCAAAGTCCCGTTCATTGTTGGAGCAAATAAAGTAGACCTCTTACCTGACTATGTGAGTAAAAATGGGAGTTTCTTATCAAACTTGAAGAATCAGAAACAAAGTGCTCTAACAAATCTTGAAATCAAACTTTATGAAATAACTGGGAAATTAGCTGAACTCGGATTCGAAGCCGAGAGAATTGACAGAGTGACTGATTTCACCAACCAAGTGGTTGTAGTCCCAGCATCTGGAAAGACTGGTGAGGGATTAATTGATGTCTTAGCCCTCATTACAGGATTGGCTCAAAAATTCTTAGTAAAACGACTCGAAGTTACAAACAAGATGAAAGGAAACATCCTTGAGATAAAACAAGAAAAGGGTCTTGGTGCGACTGCAGATGCAATAATTTATGATGGGGAGCTTAGTGAAGGTCAGACAATTGTGATTTCAGGGGTTGACGAACCCATCGTTACAAAATGTAGATGTCTTTTGAAGCCAGAGCCAATGAAAGAAAGCAGGACAGAGAAAAAATTCATAAGGGTAAAAACAGTCAAAGCCGCGAGTGGTGTTAAAATACATGGTCCTGGAATGGACAAAGCCGTTGCAGGCAGTTCAATTATTGTCGCGTGTCCAGAAACACTTGCCGATGCCATTGAAGAAATAAAAAATGAAATGGATGAAATTGAGTTCTCAACTGATAAAGTCGGAGTAGTCGTAAAAACCGACACACTCGGGACACTTGAAGCATTAGTTAAGATGCTGCAGGAGAGGGGAATTCCAGTCAGAAAGGCAAAAATCGGGGACATATCAAAGAGTGATATCGTTGAGGCCGAAGAAGTAAAACAATCAAAGCCGTCTTATGGGGCAGTACTTGGATTCAATGTAAAAAATACTACTGAGAAATTGGCGGCCAGCAAGGAAATCAAAGTAATCACCGGCGATATAGTCTACAAAATTCTCGAATCATATGAAGAATGGGTTGAAGAAGAAAGGGAAAAACTTCGCGAAAAGGAGCTTTCGAAACTCCCAAGACCGGTAAAATTCAAGATTGTCCCAGGATACATATTCAGAAATAATGACCCGGCAATTGTTGGCATCGAAGTCACTGGTGGATTACTTAAGAATCATATTGAAGTCATGAAAGAAGATGGGAAAATTGTTGGAAAAATAAAGCAACTCGAAATTCAAGGAGAATCAGTAAAGGAATCAAAGACTGGTGGAAAGATGGCTGCGAGTATTGATGGTCCCACAGTTGGGCGCCAAATAAAGGAAGGGGATACTCTAATTACAAGTATGAGTGAGCCCGAATACAGGAAATTGAAGAAATTCTTAGACATGTTAAGTGATGATGAAAAGGCCGTTTTAGATGAAATTACCGCAATAAAACGCAAGGAAAAGAAGACTTGGGGCATGCTAGACATGTAAAGACTTAAAAACGACTTTGATGAAAAGTAAACATGACGGACATGAAGCTCGTGGTTGGTCACAAGCAAATCACAAAACAGCTCACTTTGAGCAGCGACCAAGCAGCAAAACTCAAGGGTCTCAAGATAGGTCAAGCCATTAAGGGTGAAGACGTGGGACTCCCAGGATATGAGCTTCAGATTCGAGGCGGAACCGATAAAGACGGCTTCCCAATGCGCTCAGACCTACAAAGTTCTACACGAAAAAGATTACTCTTGTCATCTGGTCCGGGATACAAACCAAAAGAAGGCGGCATCAGGCGCAGAAAGATGGTCAGGGGAAATACCGTTGACTTAGATATTGCACAATTAAATGTAGTTGTCACAAAAGCAGGCACTAAAAGTATAGCAGATATTATCAGTCCAAAAGACGAAGTCAAAGAATCTACGGAATAATTTGTAACCATTATAAACAGCCAAATTCCTTAGGGTTTGTGAAGGGCGAGCCAGAAGTTAATATTGGGATGATAGGCCACGTTGACCACGGTAAAACCACATTAACTCAGGCCTTGAGTGGTAAGTGGACTGACACTTTTAGTGAAGAAATCAAGAAAGGAATTACAATCAAATTAGGGTATGCAAATACCAGCTTCTACAAGGACAACGACAGGTATAATGCCGAAGGAAAAGGAAAATTTCAACGATGTGTAAGTTTTGTTGATGCGCCCGGACACGAAGCACTCATGGCAGTAATGCTTACAGCTAGTTCAATAATGGACGGGGCGTTACTCTTAGTTTCTGCAAAAGAAGGAATCAGAGCCCAAACAAAGGAACATGCAATGGCTGCCAAAATTGCTGGGATTAAGAACATAATTGTTGTTCAAAATAAATTGGATGCCGTTGACAAAGAACAGGCTGAAAAAAACTATAAGGAAATTCAAGAATTTTTAAAAAAGTATGAAATTGAAGCCCCGGTAATTCCAATTTCTGCACTTCATCGAGTAAATATTGACCTTCTAATTGAGGCAATTGAAAATATAATTCCTACACCAAAAAGGGACCCAAAATCAAAAACAAAATTCCTAGTTGTCAGGAGTTTTGATGTGAATAAACCCGGAACACCTCTCGATAAGTTAGTTGGAGGAGTTCTCGGTGGCTGTCTCGTTAAGGGAGTTCTGAAGGTCGGGGACGAAGTAGAAATAAGGCCAGGGATTAAGACTCCAGACGGGTGGAAACCAATATTCACGGAAATCACTTCACTTGCGACGGAAAAAATAAAACTAAAGAACGCCACACCAGGGGGGAGTCTTGCAATTGGAACAAAACTTGACCCAAATCTCACTAAACAAGACGGGATGTTGGGGGCTGTCGTTGGACACAAGGGGGAACTGCCCCCAGTTTTAGATGAAGTAATAATTCAAGTCGAATTGTTTGACCACGTAGTTGGTATTGAAGGCGATGAAGTTAAAGTCACACCATTAAGGGAAGGAGAACCCTTGATTGTCAATATTAATACAACAGTGAGTGTTGGTGTTGTAAAGAAGGCAGGACAGCCAGTAACCATAACTTTGAAGAAACCAGTCTGTGCAGACAAAGAGGACAGATTCGTCTTGAGTAGACGTGTAGATAGCAAGTGGAGGCTAGTAGGTTATGGCGCCATCAAATAAACCCAAAGTGACAGTAATTTGTACTCTAAAAAATGAAATTTTAGGATTAGATATTCTAATGAGTTCTCTTCTAAATCAAACTACGAAGCCAAATGAAATCGTTGTTGTTGATGGAGGTTCAACTGACGGAACACTAGAGAGGCTCAAGGAATGGATTGAAATATTTTCAAAAATCAAAGTGAAGATGAAAGTCCTCCAAGAAAAGGGAGCCAATATCGCAAGGGGTAGAAATCTTGCAATTGAAGCCGCATCAAGCGAATTTATTGCATCAATTGATGGGGGGTGTGTAGCTAAGAGATTGTGGCTCGAAAAA
>JAAOXX010000054.1 GCA_018221025.1 Candidatus Altarchaeota archaeon
ACCACTAAAGTCTTGAGTCCTACCCCTTCGTTTATTCACTTGTGTCAATGACCACACCCCCATGCGGCACACACTACACCAAACTCAAAATGAGTCCAGATAATAGTAGCAGACCCATTCCGCATTCCAGACTTATATGTATTCTTGCACTCGCTCATCAGTTTTTCAATACATATGATTTGGTGATGAGATTACCTTTGTGTAGTGAAGACTATATCCACACATACACCCCCAACATAATATATGTAATAAAAAACAATTAATGAATCATCTACTTGCTTCAGACTGCTTCTCTAAAGAGTTCTTTCTGTCAACGGAGAACGCCTTGAGGTCGTTGTTTGCCGCTGCAACAATTTCATCTGCGAGAGCCCTTGCAATGGACTTCTTATTTCGGTTTGATTTTTGTGCGGCGCCTTTAACAATGAAGCCGAGTGCCTTGTCAACCCGCCTTATTGGTGCAGTATCAACCGCAACAGGAGTTCTGATTCCACCATATTCAACCGTTGTAACCTCTGCCCTTGGGGCGGAGTATTCAACAGCCCTTATAAGAATTTGAATAGGATTTTGTTTAGACTGTGTTTCAATCATAGTGAGTGCTTCTTCAACAATGGACATTGCCTTCATCTTTTTTCCACTGTTTCTACCACTTGTAAATACGTGCTTCTTACCAGCCTTAATGTGGCCAGTAATTGGAATTTTATTAATAAGTCTCTCAACAATGCTGTACTTTCGTCTTCCGAATCGTCTCTTGGACCATTTGCCTGCGGTGTGTGGAATATCTCGAACGGATAAATTTATGTATTCGGCGAGCCCTTCGTCCCGAACTTCAATATCTACAGTGTCCCACTTACCAAACATCTTCATAACTATCTACCCTTCTTCTCCTTCTTTCCAGTTCTAACCATTTCAAGGCAGATACCATTTACTTTAATGACTCTAAAACGAACACCAGGCAAGTCACCAAATGACTTTCCACGGCGGCCACCAATTCCCTCAATTATGACTTCATCATGCTCATCGATGTGGTTGATTGAACCATCCCGAGGAGCGAATGCAGTAACTTGCTTACCATTCTTAACTAATTGAACCCTTACACATTTTCTAATACCTGAGTGAGGCTGCCTCGCTTCAATACCAACTTTTTCCAATACAATTCCCCTTGCCTGAGGAGCAGTCTCGAGTGGGTCATTCTTCCAGCGAGTTCCATAAAATCCTTGTCGCCAAACTTTCTGGAGACGTCTACTAGCCTTGCGTCTACTAAGGAGTTTTCTAGCAGCGTAATATCCATTTGCTTTTTTCACGACTTCACCTTTTATTGTGTATCTACAATCCCAACCCCATAAGATGGGAAATGTCTGCCCACCAAAATGGTTAAGAGCTTGTATAGCTTCTTACCGTTTCTCATTAGGGCCTTTTTAAGCTTTACATCGGCCTGAATGTTAATAACTTTCTCCCCAGAACTCTTAGTAGAGATGTATACGTTTTTGACTTTTAGTGGGAATATGACGTTTCTTATGAATGTGTTTGGATCTTCTGAGTATTCCACGAGGCGTATTTTTTTGTTAAGTAAGCCTTCAACTTTTTTGATGTTCGCCCCACCCTTACCGACTGCAACTCCAATTTTTCCAGGCTCAACAACGTAGACAATCTCTTCCTTGAGTTCAAAGCAATCTTGAGCAATAACTCCAGTTAAGGTTCCAAACGCGTTTAGATATCGAAAAGTTTCATTATCAATCGTTAATTTCATCTCATTTCACCAAAACCGTTGCGACACTAAATGGCTTTTTGACAGTAGCCCCTAGGTCATAACCAACACCATCAAATTCGTAAACAGGTACTTTCGCCATTTCTGCATAATATTTTACGGACTTCGTATCTGGACAATCGCTTGAGATTACAACGAATTTTCCTTTTGAGGCCTTGAGAGCCTTAAGGGTTCGTTTCATACCCAAGACCGTTCTTTCTTCTTGAACGGCAACCTGCAATTCTTTTTTCCAATTCATATCTTACACCTTCATGAGTAGTTTAACCATACCAGTCCCAACCTTCACGGGTTGTCCAACCAATATGTCTTCGATTACTGATGCGAAGTCATCCGATTCACCGGAGTACGCCGCCTTGATTAAGTGGGCAACAGGGGTTTCGAAACTTGCCCTCGCAAGCACACCTGCCTTTTCACCTGCAATACCATAACGACCAATTGCCTTAACCTCGCCCTCGGCGGTCATCGTATCTGCAACCATCATCAAGTGACGGACATCAACGTTTGTTACACCCGCACCTTCCATTGCGGAGCGTAATTCGAAGATTATTGAGTTTCTAGCAGCCTCAATACCTAATACTCTAGCAATTTCGTTTATATCATTTGTCGTCGTTCTGTGGTGGTCAACTCCCTTGACTTTTAGGGTATCTTGGAGATTCGAACCATCAGTATATATGACGTATTCATTATTTTCTTTTCTAACGAGTGTGTATTTGATTCCATCCATTCCCTTAACGTGAGCCTTTCTTAGATTCGCCTTTAACTTGTAAAGCTTTCTCATACTGGGCTTTTTGAGTTCAACAGTAACCTTGTGTCCTTTTGCTTCAATATTTACACCCTTAATGCGTTTTCTCATCTGTTTGAGAACCTCATCAATGTCAGTGTCAAACTCTTCCAATAAATCTAAGGACAAGTGAGCAGTAATTTTCTTATCAATTAGGTCTGTTTCAAACTTAGAAACTAAGTCTTTTAGGTGAATGGCTCTGATTCTGGCTGCAACTTTTCTTGCTTCTTTCTCATCACCCGCAATTTTAGGGTCCAAGAAAACTGTCATCATCGGAGTTTTTGGAGTAGACCTTGCATCTACAATCTCAATAACACGTGGAAGACCAAGTGTTACATTCATCTCAAGAACACCAGCATAGTGGTAAGTACGCATCGTCAACTGTGTACCAGGTTCACCAATACTCTGAGCTGTAACAATTCCAATGGCTTCACCGGGAGCTACTTGCAAGTCTTTGTATTTTTGATTGACTAACTTAGTGAATTTTGTTTTTCTAGCGCCCACTAATTTAAAGTTCTTTATGACTGCCTCTGCTTGTTCACTTAGTTTTTTTGGGAGCATCTTCTAACACCTCTACTAATTTTTTCATATTGATTGAACCGAAATCACTCTTATTGACATCTATTCCATCTTCTCCATACTTGAATTGGATAATGATTCCTGCAGCATCTCGCACCGTTCTATCATAGCTAACTTTCAAGTCTTGCAGTGCGTTGCTGAGTCTTCTGTACATGTAACCACTCTTTGGCGTCTTAACACCTGTATCTGTAAGTCCCTCCCTACCTGATGCTGAAACCCAGAAGAATTCAAATGGGTCTAATCCTGTTGAATATGAACCAGAAATGAAACCCTTACTCTTGGTTCCAATATCTCCTCGTTCAAAGTGGGGGAATGTTCGATTACTGTAGTATCCACGAGTTGGACGTCCACCACCAATAGCCTGCTGACCAACAAGACCAGAAATTAAACCAACATTGAGAAGTTTACCTCTCGCGCCACTTATTGCCATCACAACTGCTGCATTGGGCATCTTCAAACTATCCGCAACAATGTTTACGGCCTCATCCCTTGCCTTGTTAAGACCATTAATAATTTCGGTCTCGAGTGTCTCTTCAGTTGTAAGTCCTGGCCACAGTTCAAGTTTTCCTTCTTTGAACTTATCAATTAAATTGTAAACATTTTTCTCTTGCTTTCTGACTTCGGAGTTGATGAGTTTTCGGGTATCACTTGAAACTGTGAGGTCGTCGATTCCAATAGATATTTGTCGCATTGTTAAGTAATGGAGAGAAAGTTTTGTTACTTGATTCATAAATGCAAGTGCATATTCTTGACCGTAGCTCTGAATAATTCTGTCAAGCAACATTCCGCTGAATGAACCAATTGCATTCTCATCAATTACTCCGCTTATGAGTTTTCCATTCTTGATTATAACCTCACCCTCCACTTTAGTAAGTTTTCCACTCTTTCCTGCCTTTGTAGGGAATCTAATTGATAAGTCCTTTGGCAAGAGGAAACTGAAAACTTCTTTACCTGTGAACAGGGGTTTGTTTGGAACCGTGGCTTCGACTCCAGATTCATAGAGTAATTGAGCAGTCTCTTGTCGTGTAAGTGTTGTGTTTTTCAAAGTAAGTAAGAATGAACCAGAGAGTTGTGTTCTCCAACCACCGATAATAACGCCGCCAAATCGTGGACTTCTGAAGTTGTAAGGAACACCCAAGAGGAAGTATCCTTCCGCTCTTGCTTCTTCACCCTGAGGAACGTGCATATTCATCTCGTCCCCATCGAAGTCTGCGTTGTATGGCGGACAAACACTTGGATTTATCCTAAAAGTTCTTCCAGGAAGAAGCTTAACTTTGTGGCCCAAAATACTAATTTTATGTAGTGTTGGCTGCCTATTCATCAAAACCACGTCACCATCCATGAGGTGCCTCTCAACAATCCATCCAACTTGAAGTTGTTCAGATAAAGTCTCTCTATTGAAATCAGTAATTCTCAAACG
>JAAOXX010000055.1 GCA_018221025.1 Candidatus Altarchaeota archaeon
GGGTATGCCCATCCCGCATGGCATGCCGCTAAAAAACGAAATTGTGATGGTGATGAAGATTCCGTAATTTTACTACTGGATGCGCTTCTTAATTTTTCGAGAGAATTTTTGCCTTCTAACAGGGGTGGAACAACTATGGATGTACCACTCGTCATTACTACTATTTTGAATCTAGAAGAGGTCGATGATGAAGCATGGGATATGGATGTAGTCTCAGAGTATCCTCTTGAGTTTTATAGGGCGGCAGAGGAAAAAAAGTACCCATGGGATATACCTCTCGTAACGATGGGAAAACATGGAAAGATGACTGATATTGGATATACTCATGAAACGACTGATATTGCGGCTGGCCCAATTATTACGGCTTATAGGTCCTTAGGTCCAATGCTTGATAAAGTAAAAGCACAGCTTGAGCTTGCCGAAAAAATACGTGCCGTTGATGAAAATGATGTTGCCGAAAAAATCTTGTCCACACACTTCTTAAAGGACATTAAAGGGAATCTTAGGCAATTTAGCAATCAGGGATTTAGATGCGTCAAGTGTAATAACAAGTACCGGAGGTTTCCCCTCTTAGGAAAATGTGACAAGTGTGGAGGAAAAATAATTTTTACAGTTCATGAAGGCACCGTCAAGAAGTATTATGAGGCGAGTGTCACACTTGCCAAAAAATACAATGTATCTCGATATATACAAAGTCAGCTGAGATTACTTGAGAAAAAAATGGATTTGGCATTTGGAATTAAAGAAAAGCAAGGAGAATTGGACCAATGGTTAAACTAAAAGTCTGGGCGGGTGTTGGGGAGACAGAGGATGAAACAAAGGTCAATAGTGCACTCAAAAATCTGTTTGGTGAAGTTGAATTCAAATTAGTTGAGGGAAAACTCCAAGGCAAAATGGAACACACTTGTTTGAATAATCTAAAGCACCTGGCCCGGGTTAAACAAATTCAGGCGAGTATATTTGGGCAATTATCACGAAATGATGTTGATGGAAAAACAAAGTTGTTTCTGAATAAACAGGCTGCATTCGCTGGTAAGTTTTCATTAGTTCAAAATTATGAAGATAGTCCACTAGGGGCCATTGTGGTGGAATTTAATTGGGATGCGAAGTTATTCAAGTGGCTTACTGGACTCGAGAGAAATCAATTGGACTAGATGAGCCATCACTCAAATTCATTAATACAAACTTGCCTGGGGAGGGTGAGTGACCTAATTTTTCCTGGAAGTCTGTAGTATCTTGGAAAGTACCGCTTGAAATCAGTTTAATTCCCCTGTAAGAATGAATGCTCAACTTATGTACGTGACCGGTGTGAAATACGTGCGGAACCTTATCAATGACCATAAAATCTTGTTTATCTGGAAATATCTTGTTTCGACCAAATACGGGGGACAGGTGCCTTTTCTTTAAGAGATGTATCTGACCCAAGTACGGTTTTTTATATCCTTCATTTCTTATTGGCTCAATTGCGTCAATAATACTGTCTAAGCTTGTTCCGTGGTACATCAAAACTGTGATTCCTTCAACCTCAATCCAAGTTGGATTCGAGTGCATTTCGAGATTTTTGATTTTCTTTAGTGGTTTTGATATTTCTTCAGGAAAAACTGGTTGAGGTTCTGAATCCCTATTTGGGTCGTGGTTCCCACTAGCTGCAAAAATCTTTATGTCATTTCTTACTTGGCCAATGTATTTTGCAAAAGCCTCCATTTGGCCCTCAATCGTATCAATATCAAGCCCTTTGTCTTGATTCTTGTACATCCCAATTCCATCGACTAGGTCTCCTGCAATGAAGATGTATTTGACTTCTTTGTGTTCTTTAATCCATGAAACAAAATTGTCCCACACACCTTCAAGGAATTTTTTAGAACCTATGTGGGTATCCGAAATAAATAGTGCATGAGATCTTTGAGCCTTTGGCCATGTGACCATTGGCACATCAGGGAAAACCACCTGATTAGCAAAGAAGATGTTTCTACCCGCCTGACCCTTGATTCCAATTACTTCATCTGGAACAATTTCGCCTTTGCTCGGTAGATTTGAGGGAATAAATACATCTGTTGAACCAGACAGGTCCTCAACAGTTAAAATACGTCTACCATCATTCAGGTTCCTGATATCCCTAACCATTCCAATAATAGTAATGTCCCTCCTATCTTTCGCCCTTGAAAGTTGACCAATTGAAATTGTATTCTTCAGTTGGGGGCGCCTCCACAGTAGTTGAGAAAGGTATTTGTATCGTGATATAAAAAAATTCAGAAAACTCTGAGGGTTAACTGGGTCCCAGCTAATATATTCTTTAATAACTCGGAAAGGTGCAACGGGCTCCGGCTTCTCAAATTTTGTTGGTTGAGTAATTGGTGATTTAAGGGATTTGAGAAAATCAGATGTAATTTCTTCAGGAATTTGGTCCATATTAATTAGTTTATCGAGTAATTCCCCATCAGAAACAAGACTAGTAAGAGCATCCTGATAAATCATACGGACGCCTTTTCCAAAGATTTGTTGAACCTTATCTTTGTTTGAACCCTCTTGAACAAATGAAGTCAAATTCATTAAATTGTCACCAAGAGTTTTTCAATCTGTTCTTTAATATTATCTACGGTTATCAACTCAACAATTTTAGTCCTGCCGTATCGACCTCTGGAAATGACACTCGTTCTAACGACCCCCGAAGACTCAAATTCCCCAAGAATATCAAGAACTCGCCTCATTGTCAGTTCCTTTAGCCCGGATTTGACTGAAAGTTCAACATATTTTTCATAGATATCGCGGGTATATGATAGGGGTTTATCCAAGTCAAAAATTGCTTGTAGAACAAGTTTTTGATGGTCTGGAAGGGTTGTAACAAAAGAAATAATTTTGTCAGAATAGAGTTTACCAATTGCTTTTTGAACGTGTTTTTTCAATACCTTCATTGAAGTCTCCCTTTCAGCAAGCTCTGCAGAAATTCTCAGTAGCTCAAGTGCCCGTCTAGCATCCCCGTGTTCTTTTGCAGCAGATGCAGCACATAACATGATTACGGAGTCTCCGAGAACACCAGGAGTAAATGCACTATCCCTCTCTTTAAGGATTTCATAAATCTGGTCTGCGTCATATGGGGAAAATATCAATTCTTCTTCAGACAAACTAGACTTAGTTCGAGCATCAAGGGTGTTGATAATGTTGAAGTCGTTAGTAATTCCAATAATTGAAACTTTTGAATTTTTCAACTCAGAGTTAATTCTTGAGAGTGTGTACAGAGCTTCAGGACTCTTATTAACTAATACATCAATTTCGTCGAGAGCCATCAAATAAATAGATGGATTACTCTCAAGTAGATGAATTAGTTTTTCGAAAACGGTGTGTGTGGGGATTCCCGTATCTGGAATAAATTCCCCGAGCATCCTACAAAGATGAGCATATAATCGGTATTCAGTGTCTGCAACTTTTTTTAGGCCGGCATTAACATAGATAAATCGAACTGGAATATTTTTGTCCTTGGCCATTTTTTGAAGCTGAGAACCAACAAAAAGAGTAACTGCGGTTTTACCGGTACCTGGTTTTCCGTAGACGAATACATTTGAAGGTTTTTCAAGGCGAAGTGAGGGGGCAAGAATCTGAGCTAATTGTTTTACTAGGTCATCACGGTATGGTAGTTCTTTAGGAACATATGATGACTGTAGAAAATCTTTGCGGACAAATATCGAACTCCCTGATGCATAAAACCCGAATATTTTTTCCAGTTCACCGTTCAATATATCACCTATTACCTTATACTCTAAAAAAGTTTATATTTGTTTGTAGTTCCTACAGCATGACTTCTTGTGGAGGATACCTTCGTTTCCAGTGGAGACACACCTGGATTTCTTGTGGACCTTTAGGTTGGTTGAGTCAAAAACTTTAGTTTTTCTATATTGAAAAGTATATAGTTATACTATTACTATATTGAAATAACTCATAATTATAATAATACAAGGGTCTCCATGAGAAACTAGGGGGTGTGTTTTTTCAATATTGAAAACTTTATTAAACTCCTTTACAATACCAACTTATGAAATTTGGAATTATTCCGAAGGGTCCTACTGACCAATTAACCGAACGGGCCAATAAACTCAATCCAGATATACTGGTTATGGTGGTTGACAACACTACTTACAATGATCCTGATTTATTCGCAGTATTTGTTTTCAAACCTTATCGAGCAAAGGCTGATAAATTTAATGCTATGAGAGAAAAAGAAAAAACCAAACCATTTGCAATTGTTGATGTACCACTTAGTAAACCCAAGTATGAAGTCAGGAATTCTGTCAGGGCCCGTATTGTTGAAATTCTCAAAGATGAACCAGCTTATGGATACCAGATATACAAAAAATACAAGGCAACATACGGCAACATCTCAATCCGACTTATTTACTATCATCTCACACGTGGAAAAAAGGATGGGTTGTTTGAAATTGCTGAGATAAAAGAATCTGAAGGAGATTTTTCATGGGGTATGTCAACCCGCCATAAATACTATAGGCTTACTGCGTCTTTTCTTGAAAACTCCCGAAAACCAACGAATTAAGGGTTTATTTGATTTTTAATGGGTTTATTTACTAATGTTTAGTTCTAATAAACTCTAAAACAACGCCCGAGTCCATTATGTTAATTAATTTAACTAAAACCTTTCAAATAATCACTAAAATTAGTTTTAAACACTCTGGTGTAGTTGTTTATCTAACCAATCAACCAACCACATTTAAACTAAAATCCAAAAAGTATTAAAACACGTGAGAGGATTCTAAGCCAGCGTCAAGCTAATACTCAAAGGTGAAACTAATGGCTCAACATGGAAAACCAAGAAGAGGCTCCCTTCAATTTAGTCCTCGAAAGAGGGCCAAGACTCCACTTCCTCGTGTAAGGAGTTGGCCTGAAGGTGATGGTATTCTTGGGTTTATAGGATACAAAGTTGGAATGGCTTCTGCAAAAGTCAAAACAACCAATCCTCAATCACCCTTTACTGGAAAAGAAATTGTGAAATCTGTTACAGTACTTGAAGTTCCACCAATGTTGCTTCGCGCAGTTCGCCTATACAAAAAGACCGCGTATGGGTCAAAGGTTTTAACTGAATTTTCAAATTTTAAAGATGTAGACATCTCAAAGGCAGATTTTGCAAGGTTGATTTTTGAGACTCAACCATCAAAAGCAGGTTTTCCTAGAAAGAATCCAGAGGTGGCTGAAATTGCCCACGGTGGAACTCTTGAAGAAACCTTGACTTTTGCAAAAGAGAACATGGATAAAGAACTGAAGTTTTCCGATGTATTTTCTGAACACGAGTTTATGGATGTTACGGGTGTAACAAAAGGTAAGGGTTTCCAAGGGCCTGTTAGGCGATTTGGAGTTCACTTACTCCCCTACAAAACTGAAAAAAGCCGAAGGAAACCTGGGTCGCTTGGTCCATGGACTCCTGAAAAAACCCCCTGGCAGGTAGCAATGGCCGGTCAAACTGGTTATCATACTCGAACAGAATACAACAAACAAGTTCTCAAAATTGGAACTGAAGATATTAACCCAAAAAGTGGTTGGAAACGCTATGGGCTCGTCAAATCCGATTATGTATTGGTGGTGGGCTCTGTTCAAGGTCCCGCTAAACGAACCATTCGAATGAAAAAGGCGACAAGACCTGGAAAGAACTTCGCAGTCGATTTTCAAGGTATTGTGATGGATGGAGGGATTAAGAAATGAAAGTTAATGTTTATGACTTGTCTGGGAAACCAACTAAGGAAATCAGTTTACCCAAACAATTTGATACACCAGTTAGAAAAGACCTTATCCGAAGAGCCGTTTCTGCCGCGTGGAAAAACCGGGTTCAACCTTATGGACACAAAAAACATGCAGGTAGAGAAAGTTCAGGAAAATTTAGAAGTACGCGAACAGGATATGGTCACAGTTACAATTGGGGTATTGCCCGACTACCGCGCCTAATGGTCCGTGGAGGTCGGAGGGTTGGTCGCGTAATTAATGTTCCTCAAGCAGTAGGTGGTCCAAGGGTTCATGGTCCAACACCAGTGAGGAATTGGAATGTAAAAATGAATGATAAAGAAAGGCGGCTTGCAATAAGGTCTGCATTGGCTGCTACACTTGACGTTAATATTGTTATGGCCAGAGGCCACATGGTCAAAGATACTTTCCCATTATTTGTAGTTGGAACTGTTGAAGCTCTGACAAAAACTAAAGAAGTACTTGAACTATTCCTGAAATTTGGTTTAGCCGATGAATTAGGAAGGGCATCCAAAAAGAAGATTCGTGCAGGAAAAGGAAAATCAAGAGGTAGACCTTACAAAAAAGCAAAAGGTCCACTATTAGTTGTTAGTGAGATTTGTCCACTAATTAAGGCGGCATCGAATATTCCTGGTGTTGATGTAGTTGTAGTTAATCAGCTCAACACTGAATTACTTGCACCCGGTGCACACCCTGGACGCCTGACAGTCTTCACAGAAAAAGCCATTGAAAAAATGGAAACTACAAAACTGTTTCTCTAAGCATCTCCGAGACCTTGTTCATTGAGTTCAAAGACCGTTTCAGATTCTGGGAGATCTGGCGAATCAATTAACCTTGCAATCCTCTTAGTTCCTTTACTCTTTCTAAAGAATAGTCGATATGTTGCCGCGTGAGCAAGAATATGCCCCCCAATTGCCTGCATTGATGGACCAAAGAAAGCATCAGGCTTTGACATGACTTGGTTAGTTACATAGATTGCTAAATTGTGGCGATCTGCCAATCTCTGCAGTAAATGAAGATGTTTATTCAATTTTTGCTGCCTTCTTGCAAGAGTTCCTCTACCTATATACTCTGCCCTAAAATGACTAGTTAAACTATCAACTACTACGAGTTTAATGTTTTCACCGTCATTCAATAAGTCGCTCACTTTTTCAGCAAGCAACATTTGATGGTCGCTATTATACGCCCTTGCCACAAAAATATTTTTTAGTACCTCTTCAGCGTCCATACCTCGTTCTCTTGCAATTTGAGCAATGCGTTCTGGTCTAAAAGTATTTTCAGTATCAATGAATGCAACTTTTCCACCTAAACCACTCAACCCACCTTCTTCATTCTTCTCAGGTAGTTGGGCAATTACTGCTAAACTAAAACCGAGCTGACTCTTACCGCTGCCGAATGGACCGTGTGCCTCAGTTATTGCCTGAGTTTGAACACCGATTCCCCCTAACAACTTATCCAGATTTGTTGATCCTGTGTTGCAGAATCCAACATTGCTTCGCTTTTCTAAAAGTTTTTCAGCAGTTTCAAAACCCATCTCGAGCCGTTCACGAGCAGCTAAAATTACTTTTGCTGCAACTGATTCCGAAATTTCAGCAGCAGCACTTAATTCAAGTGGTGATGCAACTGCAATACTCATAAAATCTACGAAACCAACATCTTTCAATTTCTGGGCGGTTATTGGACCTACACCCGGAAGGTCCTCTACGTTATCGGCCACAATAGACTTCAAAAAATATACTTAAAAGGCTTTTGAAAGCCCTGCCAATAAACCGATGACTAATGCAAAAAGAACTACCCAAGATATACCTAGTTTTGAGTTTTCCTCAATTACAACACTTTCTACTGAATCAGATAAATTAAGTACACTATAATTACCCTCTTCAAGAACAAGTGTCCCAACATAGTAATTTTCCCCATCACTCAACATCAAACCATCTGCAATTGTTACGCGTGTTTGTTGAACTAACACCAAGTCCATCGTTTCATTAATTAATATCTCATGACCCGTAATAAAATTTGTTTCAGCCACTTGGGTGTTATTTTGTTCAGTTACATTTTCATCAATTATTACGTTTGTTATATCATTACTTTCAATTGGATTTGTAAAAGAACCCACAGTATGAACTGTACCTCCACCACCACCTGAACTCGTAGTACAGCTTCCACAATCAACTGAACACGTGCTACAGGTTTCTCCATTATTACACTTACCATCCCCACACCACAATAAATTAGGCTCGTGACCTTCTGCCACACATATTTTGAAACTCGTTTGGTTTCCTTCATACCTCACCCACCACTCGCCTTGGTTCAAAACACCATTTGTACTGAATACGGAGTCTGCCCAAACAAATGCATGATGAGTTTTTGGATTATATGGTGGTGGTTTGAAAAATCCAGAAAATTCAATTTCCTTTGATAAATTATATTCCATACACCCATATGTTGCATTTTCGAATGTAAAATTCACTTCTACACCCATAATTTCAACAGTTTCATTACTTGAGCTTTCAATTACGTTCTCAGACCAAGGCCCACTAACCATACGATTGTATGTAATATTTTTATCAAAAATACGAACGTCCCAACTAACATTCCCCGAGGCATAACCATCCACATTCAATTTTAAAAATCCGTTCCACAAAATAGAATAATTACCACTCTGATTAATCCACCAAGTTTGAAGTGGTAAAGAATAATTCAACGTGTGTGTCAGATTCCCAACATAGATTGTTCGATTTATTTGACTGCGGTGTCCTACTTCGTCTTCAGCCCAAGTAGTGAAACTATGGTTTCCAACCGAACAAAATTCAAGTTCGGCAAAATTTCCAATTGTTCCGTTTACAATAGTTTCCCTGTCCCACAAATTTACATCCAAATGATTAACTGAAAAATTCTCAGAAACACAAGGTCCACTCGAAAACAAGTCAAAGGACCCATTAACGAGGATTTCTGGAGCTGTTGCATCTGAATACAATTCCACTGATAGATTATCAAAAAATGTAAAATTCATCGGCCCTTCAAATTCCGAATTTGTTGAATTAATTAATATGAAATTAGTTCCATTGTTGTAACCCACATTTCCTTTTCCAAAAAATACCA
>JAAOXX010000056.1 GCA_018221025.1 Candidatus Altarchaeota archaeon
CGAAAATACATAAATTATGATTGGCGAATTTTTGGAATTCTTGGAATTCTACCCCAAAATGTTTGGACATCATTCACATTGATTTTCAGTATTTTTTCAGCAGTTGCATATTATCATGGTCAATTCTTCACAGGGGCAGTATTTTTACTGCTTACGGGCTTGTCAGATACAATAGACGGAGGGGTCGCAAGACACTTCAACAGCAAAACAAAGTTTGGTGCAATCTTAGATGCAACAATTGATAGAATTGGGGAAGGATTGGTTTTGGTTGGTATAATGAACCATTTCAAAATCGCCGGCATTGCACTCGTACTGTCTTTTGCAGTAAGTTATATTCGAGCAAAGGATGACCGAATAATAACTGGAATTGCCGAGCGTGGAGAACGAATTCTCTTATTGGCCACGGCAAGTGTATTCGGTTTTCTTGAAACTGGACTTTACATTTTAATGGCCGCAGCACTAACAACAGTGATTATGCGACTTCGAGAAGCCAAGAAACTAAATGGATGAATCAATTGCTCGGGGTATTTCTTTAATTATATCGGTTGGGAGTGTCCCTTCCTTGAATTTTTCAGAAGCAAATTCACCGGCGAGTCCACTCACATATGATGCACAAGCAGCCGCATCAATAGCATCAATCCCTCTTGAAACCAATGCTCCACAAATACCGGCCAACATATCCCCCGTTCCACCCTTAGTCATGTATGCGTTTCCCGTCTTATTCAAAAGAATCTTTGATTCTCCGGCAATAACATCTACATGACCCTTCAATAATACAACCAATCCAGTTTCATTGGCAAATTCTGAACACGCTGCAATCCGCTCTTCGAGAGTTTCCGGAGAGGAGCCAGTAATTATTTTGAACTCTGATAAGTGAGGTGTAACAATAACATCTTCACTCTTAATATCGAGGTCGCTCAGGAAGTGGAGTGCATCTGCATCAATTACTACTGGTTTACTATATTGGCTAAGAATCTCATTGACAGTGTCGCTGACTTCAAAACGCCTAGTAATACCATTCCCAATAACTAACGCATCAGAATTGCTGAGCGCAACCCAAGCATCCTCATTCATCTGAGACAGGAATTCTGTTCCCAAATTAATTGTAATAAATTCGGGATACTTAACCGCAGCATTAAATGAGTTTTTAGGCGTAACCATGTATACGAGGTCTGAACCAGCCCTAAGAGCGGCTAAACCTGCCAGTATTGGCGCCCCAGTATAGATATTACTCCCTCCAACAACTGCCAAATAACCAAAATCATGTTTTTTCGACCAGTCTGCCCTCGAAGGATAGCACTTCTTTACGAATGCAGAGTTTACCTCAATCACATAAATAAGGAAATTTTAGGGGTTAAAAAACCGCCGATTACACTGAAACGGTGATTTTTTTCCCACTATTCAACGCCTTGCTGAGTATTCCACCTGCTTCAGTCCGCTTTCCTATATTGACTCGACCCTTCTGGCTTATGACTGCACTGAATACAAAGTCTCCGTCAACCTTGAAATCAACCTGCCTGCCATTAACAGACTTGTCAAAGTAAAACAAAAGGGCTTTCTTATTTTCATCAACATCGAATTGAATCTCTTCACCCGTGGTCTTTGAAACGTCGGATTTTGCTACATCCGCAATATCACGAACATCCAGCTTCAGTCCAATCTTCTTTTCCAATGCAATTATGTTTCTTCCCTTCGTTCCAATGACTGCGGGAATGACATCTGCACTAACATATATTGCAGCACTACCTTCTCCCGTCATTTCAACATGAACATTTGAACCCTGAATCTCTTTTTTCAAGAGCCTTCTCAATTCACCCTCTGCCAATTTCATTAATGGATTCGCTCTGGCTTCCTTGACTGGAACGATTGTAGTCTCTTCACCATAGGTGTAAATTTCAAACTCAATTTTCTTGGTAAAGAAATCTCGGACCTCAACTACGGGTCGAGCCAAGTCTGCTTCTAACATTCCTGAAGGCATCTTAACCAGCATTTCAAGCTCATAAACGTTCTCTAGTTTTCCACCTTTTATGAAAATAACAGTATCAAGAACCTGTGGGATAACACCCATCTCAAGACGCCCCAAGAAGCGTTGTATTGCGTCAATTGCTCTGCTAGCATGGGTCACACCAATCATACCAACACCGGCAAGCCTCATATCTGAATAAGTTTCAAAATCCTTTGTTGTTCGAAGCTCATCGTAAACTGTAAAGTCGGGTCGAACGAGAAGGAGAACTTCCCCAGTCGCTGCAGGGTCTCCTTCGAGGTGACCATATTGAGTAATTCCCTTTGAAACTATGAGGTCACGGGGATGTTCAATAGTCTTAACAATCTTCTTTTTGGCAGCATAAAATTCTGCCAAAGCCTGTGCCAATGTGGTTTTACCTGCACCGGGAGAACCAGCAATAACAATTCCCTCAGCCCCCTCTTCAAATCTTTTAATTAGTTCTGGAGCAAGCTCATAATCATCAAGCGTCATAATTCGCACGGGTCTAACTGCGGTGATTTCAGTCCCTTTACTGAAGGGATGTCGAGTAATAACAATACGATAATTCTCATATTGAACCACAGTCGCACCCTCCTTATCAATTTCAATGAATGCAAGTGGGTTCCTCTCGGCTTTCTCAACAATCTCCCGCCCAAAATCTTCAACCTCATCATGGGTTAATTCTTTGTCATTTACTGCAACAAAATCCCAAGCACCCGGTTGCCCCTTCTTTGCAAAGACCTTATTGTGGTCTTTTATGTGAATACTCATAGTCGTATCATCAAAGAACTTACTAATTGACAAGTCTAAGTGTTCTTCCTGCTTAACATAACCAACGTCGAGCCCAAGAGCTTTTGC
This sequence comes from Candidatus Altarchaeota archaeon, assembly GCA_018221025.1. GTDB lineage: Archaea > SpSt-1190 > SpSt-1190 > SpSt-1190 > SpSt-1190 > JAAOXX01. Next base: position 2,843 of record JAAOXX010000056.1, read on the forward strand.
AATTTTTTCTTGAACCGCATCGCAAGTCATCAAAGTTACATTTTCAAGCTGTGCAACTTCTCTGGCATCCCAATCAGCTTCATCTTTATTCACAAATCGCGGCTTATTCCCAGTGAATCGAAGTTCAATTTTTCCGGCATCAGCCATCTCCTTAAGTGTCAAGAGTTCCTTAGTACCGACAAAACCATCAGCCCTATTGGATTTCATCTCGCGCTCCAATAAAGTAATCACACTAATTGGGATTATGACTTCCCCTTCTTTTACGACCTTACTAACTGCACCAGTGACTAAACATGAATAATCCGCTACGATTTGCATAGAAGACAGCGTTTCAGAAGTATTTAACGTTTACAACATCAATAAACCGAATCTCCGAATAAAACTATTTTAAACCACTCGATAGTTGTCTTTTGTGACTAAAGAATATGCATTATTCCTTGATGTTGATGAAACGATAACCAGAAAGAATTCTTGGAGAATAGCTGGTAATATGTTGGGTGTACCTAGAAGTGCACATTACTTAGAATTTAGTAAAATTCCATCAGGAGAACACGATGAGTTTATTAGAGACTGGATTAGACGTGACGCATTTGAGATTCATTCACGGCTAAAAGAAGGGGACGTTCAGAAAATTTTTGACCAGTTAGAAATTAGAAAGGATTTTTTTGAATTTTTGTCTAAATATCGAGGTAAATTTGGTTATATTGGCTTCGTTTCAGGTGGCTTTCCACCAGCACTGAAACTCCTTTCAGAAAGTACAGGAATTGAGGCGCATGGACACGTGTATGAGTTAGTAAACAATCCACCAAAAAGCAAGGCAGATATTGTGATTAAACAATCCATGTATTCGAAAAAAAAGCAAGAAATAATGTTAACTTATGGGAAAGGCATGAATATAATTTATGTTGCAGACGATTTCCTAAAGGGTTATGAGGGTAATCACAACAATATTTTTAGAATATATATGGATGGTGATGAGGGTCAAATTCCAAGAGCCAAAGACTTTAGTGAAGTTGCGCAAATAATTGACATCGTATTGAGTAATGATTTTGAGGATGTGTTACAAAATATAGACCAGTATTTTGTCCCGCAAGAAGTTTAAACCACTGGCACAAACCAATCTATGGAAAAAGTCACTCATTCGGATTTTGCTAAATTGGATTTGCGCGTTGGAACAATTGAACGGGTTGAAGTCGTTCAAGGTGCTGACAAGCTCTACAAATTAACAGTCAATATTGGCAGCAGTAAAAGAACGCTTGTAGCAGGTCTTCGTCCATATTGTGAGCAGGCAGACTTGCACGGAAAACAAGTTGTAATTGTTGCAAATCTTGAACCGCGACGAATGAAAGGAATTGAAAGCAATGGAATGTTGCTTGCAGCCCAAGACAATTCAATAGTCGCAGTGCTCAGACCAGATAGAAGAGTAGAAAATGGGGCAAAAATATACTAAGCCCTGATAACTCAGTTACTTCCTAAACGGAGCAATTTCATCAATAACATCGACTTGCCCGACAAACATTCGCCTGCAACAATATCGCTCGACTCCGAGGTCATCCATTACCTTGGCTGGATTTTTCCCCTTTGAAGTTTGTTCTTTGAATTCCTCATAAAATGCTGACACGGGAAATCCGCAACTAAAGCACCGAATAGGTATAATCATAATTCAAACCATTTTCGATGGGTTATAAGCATTTCTACTCAACCAGAAATTTGAATAATGAATCCGTGTCAATCTTAATGGGATTCCACTTAATTTCCAGTCCACTTGAGTCAGTCTTGGGAATTATGTGAAAATGTACATGCTGAACTTCTTGGTGTGCAAGCTTACCATTGTTTTGAAGTATATTGTAATCCTTGATGCCTAATTTTTCCACTAATAGTTTTGAAGTTTGGGAAATCGCATCGGCCACGCTTGCCCAAGCTTGTGAGTCCATTTCAAATGACTTGACAAAGTGTTTTTTTGGTATAACGAGTGAATGCCCCTTACTAAGCGGAGATATATCGAGGAATGCTACTGCACCCTCATTCTCATATAATTTTTTTACAGGAATTTCCCCAGTAACAAATTTACAGAATATACAGTCCATGAACAGAATAGTGTGCAAGGATTTTATCTCTTACTCTTTTGTGCACTGGCTCGTGGCTTACTCGACCCGGGCTTCCATGGTTCATTCTGTCTCATATCCGGAACTAATAAGGTTCGGTCATACGAAACAAGCGTTTTTCTCAATTCTTCTCCGCCGTGCTCAGCCAATACTCTGGCAATTGCAGTCCGAATTGCATCTGCCTGTGAACTAATTCCGCTTGACCTTACTGAAACATCAATATTAACCTTATCAGCAATGGGTCCCGCAAGAATGAGGGGCTCTCTAATTCGCCTAACTAAGTATCTTGGTCCCCACAAACTCAGAAGCTTAGAATTAATACGAACTTTGCCGATACCGGGACTCAACACAGCTCTGGCAACTGCAACCTTCCTCTTTCCAACGGCACTAATAAATTTCTTACTAGTTTTCTTTGCCGGCTTCTTAGTCGTTTTAATAGGCACATGACCCGGTAAAACAGTCCTTTAAAAGTATTTTCAATTCTTGCTCACATTTTGGGATTCCAGCCTAAGAAGCGTGATACATCGCCCATGCGAACGAATTTTGGAGCATTTCCTTGCTCAATTGAAACTCGAGAAATCTTTTCTAATTGCTTATCAGAGAATTCTTCAGGAATACCAATATGAACCCTGAGTTTTTTGAATGCAACCTTTCCCCTTTCCTTTTTCCAAGGCAACATACCTCTAATAGTTCGCTTAACAATTAGGTGAGGTTCTTTTGGGAAAAATGGTCCAGCATATCTATGTCCTCTATCAAAATCTGCCTTATAGTGTGCAAAAACTGAAGTCTTATTGCCAGTAATTACAATTTTTTCTGCGTTGAAAATCATCACTTCTTCATTTAACAATAATCTTTTAGCAACATTTGAGGCCAATCGACCCAAAACCGCACCTTCAGCATCAATCATAATCATTACATCACCATCTTCAATTTCTTTGCTTGAGAATTAGATTCGAGTGTTTCCTCAATTGTAAAAACTTTTCCACCTGCGGCTTCAATCTTATCAACTGCACTCTGTGAGAAAGCATATGCTGAAACACTAAGTTTCTGTGACAAGGTTCCAACACCTAAAACTTTCCCAGGGACCACCATATCAAAACCTTCAGAAGCGTGTCTTTCTAGTTTATTCACATTGACACAAGGTCGATTTTCACGGGGGGCACTGAGTTTCTTTGCAACAGCCTTCCAAAAACCAGTTTTGCTCTTTGACAAACTACCCAATAATCTAATTATTCGAGTATCAGTGAAATTACGCGACTTTATCCGCTTTTTTAGTCCCACAGCCTATTGTTAAGAAGCGGTTTTTAACCTTTACGTTTTATGCGAAGTAATCGAGTGACAAGTGTTTTAACAGACTGGAACTCTTCTGAATATGGTACTTTCAGGGCTTAGCCTAAAAAACGCATTCGGAAAATCAATTAAACTAAAACCATTCCGAGATAAAAATTTAAGCGGGGTCAGTTATGACATAACACTGGATGGGGAGTTTCTAAAACTAAAAGATGAGGAAATTGCATTAATCGACCCATCCGATATTAGATTAGTTGGTGAAAGAACCATGGCAAGGGATTTCATTCTCCAGCCGGGAAGTTTTGTTTTATCGAAGAGTGAAGAATGGATGGAACTTGATGGAAACATCATGTCGTTAGTTAGCGGAAAGAGTAGTCTCGCAAGAATTGGATTGCAAGTTCATAGTGCAGCAGTTCTCCATCCAGGACACAACGGCCACATAGTTTTGGAAATAAAAAATAACAATAGTGTTCCAGTGCGCCTAATCAAGGGAATGAAGATTGCCCAACTCATATTCTTCAAGACAAGCGATGAGGTTCCGAAATACTCGTCACTAAAATCTGCAACATTTGGGACGCAGAAGAAGATAGAATTACCAAAGAAGCTTGGATTCAGTGATTGAATGGAGTGCTCATTTTGTTCAAACCCTGCAAAACTCTATGCCCAACACTTTGGAAAATATTTTTGTAAGCAGCATCTTGAGCGTTACCTCGCAAAAAAACTCAAAAAAACTCTCACCAAATTCAAATTAGTTTCAAAGGGTGATAAGATTTTACTGAACTTGGGTAAGTCCCCAATAGATTTTGCAATTGAAGATTTATTTAGAAAAGCAGTTGCTAAGTGGCCAGTTGAAATCGTTGAAAAAAAACACGACTGTAATAAGACTCTAAATCCACGTACACTTGACTGCGAAGTTGTTGAGATTGTTGAAGGACTAATAAATGGTCGAATTCACGAAACTGGGTATTCAAAGGGGGCTGTGGTTTTTCCATTTCGAGACTTCTCATCAAAGGAATTATTTGTAATGGGTTGGTTGAATGGTCATAAAAAGGAAGGCAAAAAGAGTGAGGTTATCCTGAAAAGTTTCCAGGGAGTTGCCCCAAAACTAAGTCTTTTGCGGTCGTGGGATCAAATTCAGAGAGTTTCCCGCCAAAAGGAAAACTCAACGCCCCAACGGAGTAATAAGAATAAAGCATAAGGACTGAAACCAGTGCAATAACCAAGAATCCAGCCTTTAAATTTGGATTCGGGAATTTCTTTGAGAAATACAATGCACCGAGTAGGATTCCTATAAGGATTAAAGGTGGTATATCTGACGCAACATACTCGTATACTAATACAAAGAAGCCCTTATTCATCTCCGGAGTCTCTTCTTCAAATGAATATACATTGTAAACCACACCGCGAGAATCAGTCACAGACATCTTCTCAACAGGCGCCTTTTCTGAATATATTTTCTGAATAGTCTTAGTTTCACTTGGACCCACCGTAATTGAATCACCAGACAACATTGATACATTTCCAGTTGCAGTTCCATCATTATTGAATTTGTAAGTAACCACTACATAACTCTTCAAATCCCCATCGCCTGCATGCCATTCAAGTTCAACAGTTCTTGAAACTGAAACGGACGGTGAAATAAAAACAACGGACATACTCTCTGTTCTTGTGTTGTTTAACCATGAAACGTCGGCTCGAATATCCAAAAACCCTTGTTTTTGGGCCTGACCTACTAAGTAGTCCCTAGTCTGGAACTCACCCGGACTCAATGAGAAGAACTCCTTAATGGTTTCATTTGAGTAATAGATAGTCAAGTCTGCTTTCTCAACGGGTTTGGTTCCGGGGTTGCTCAATGAAACTGTTGCAATAATGTCTTCTCCCGGGAGCAATGTTGTTCTTCCAGTTAGGCTCACTTCAATTTTTGGCCTGCCAATAAAATATTGTCTAAAAAAATCAATAGTCTTTATTCCCCCACTGTAAAAGAGTTGAGGGCTGCTGAACATTCCATAACCTGTTCCCAATGACAAGACATCATAATTAATTGAAGTCGTTCCTTGAATCTCTTGTCCAAAATTACAAATCAGCTTTGATGCGGTTTGTTGACACGAAGAGGGGTAATTAAATGCCACAAAGTGGTCTGGAATCGCGTCCTCAATGCGTTCAATATAGACTGGCGCATCGGCAACAATACCAATTGAAATTTGAAGCGTTTCGTTTACATCAATTAATTCTGGACCGGAAACTGATTTGCTGAGAGTGAGCGACCATGCCTGTGTGAGCAATAAGAATAAAACGAGTCTTTTCACAAAAACTATGGTCTTTTGGGAGATATATACATTTCCAAGAAGTGGGAAACTTTATTTACTACGCGGAGTGTGAGGTGTATGGTATTAGCGTACATTATGGTAAGAGTTGATGCAGGTAAGGAAAGGGACGTTCTCAGCGCCGTTAAAGATATGAGTGAAGTCAAAGAATCTCACACAATATATGGGGAATGGGATCTCATAATAAAAATTGATGTTTCTAATGTTGAGGGAATAACTGCATTTGTGGTTGAAAAACTGCGAAAGATTGATGCAGTCAAACTAACATCAACAATGATTGTTGCGGGGTAATCCCCCCTTATTTTTTTAATTACACACACATACAGTTAATGTGATTTGGTTCAAATTATATTCTGAAGGGAAAGCTGTATTAGCCATTGCCGATGCCGACTTAATGGGCAAGAACTTTGAAGAAGGAGATTTGGTTCTCTCAATTGGGAGTTTTTACAAAGGGGAATTAGTGGACGAAACAGAAATCCAAACATTACTTGATGGGGTAAATGTAATTAATGCGGTGGGAAAAGAATCAACAAAAATTCTAGTCAAAAATGGATTAGCAGTAGAAGACGCAATTAAGAGTGTCGCAGGAATCCCTCATCTGCAGGTCTTTGTATTAAATGATTGAAAAGTCTAAGTCTTTTGGTGCGCTTGTCAAGAGTTGAGCTCTGCCATCCATCCAAACCACATCCTCAATTCTAATGCCAAAACCCCTGTAGACTCCGGGTTCAATTGTGAAAACCATTCCATTAAACAGAGGTTTATTTGCAAATTCGGGTTGCTCATGAGTATCAAGACCTACACCGTGGCCAATTGAATGAATCAATTTTTCACCAATAATGTTTTCAGCAAGTTTTTGAATCTCATCAGAATTAACTCCGCCTTCTAACGCCTCAATTGCTGCTTCCTGAGCCTTCAAAACTAGTTCGTACCTCTTGACAAAATCTGCATTTTTTCCAATACTAAAAGTTCGAGTTATATCACTCACATATAGTTTGTGAGTCGGGCCAAAATCAACCACTATCGAATCCCCTTCTTTCAAAACCCGATTCGTAGGAACCGCGTGTGGAATTGTACTGTTCTCCCCAGATGCAATAACCGTATCAAAAGAAAAACCCATTGCACCTTGTTTTCCAGCCAAAAACTCCAATTCTGCCTTTAGTTCCAACTCCGAAACGCCAGGTACAAGTTTTTCTCTAAATAATTCCAAAGACTTTGATGCGACTCTGCATGCGTTTCTTATCTTGTCAACTTCATCTTTTGATTTAAGGGAGCGCCTAGTCTCGAGTTCTTTACTCACATCTTTGAATTTCTTAAAACCGTGTTTTTCGAAGAGTTTTCTGAGTCTCAATGAAGCACGAGCAAAATTAATACCCACTTCTTTGGTTCCAGAAAGCTCAGCTTTGAGTTTTTTCCACATGTCGTTTTCCCCCTCAAAAACCACAGTGTCTACATACTTTTCTGCAATGCCGGCTTCAAGCCGACTCACAATAACCCTTGTAGTTTCTCCTTGAACCAAAATTCCTCTGCATGGTTCTTCAATTCCACTCAAGTAATAGAAATTCTTGTCTTCAATTGAGAGATTTGGTATTACAATCACCAGACGGGTTACAAGAGAAATTAATAAAGACGCACTACCCACAAGACTGTGAAGATTTGCAAAAGATGTGGCAGGACACTCAAGGCGAAGAGATGGGTGTTGACAAAACCTGCGGAGTTGGGGCATGCTGAACTAATGGGAGACGTTGAAACGACCATTTGTGAGGATTGTACACGCCATCCAGAATCACATTCGGCAGTATTGCAGGTTAGAGGTATGCCAGAAAATGAATTGGAAAAAATACTCCTTGAAGAATTGACTAAAAGTGAAAATAGGGGGCAGCGGCAGCAAATATATAAGAAAGGACTCAATTACCACCTGACCAGTAAGAGTATGGCAAGGTCAATTGGACGGCGCTTGAATGAGAGGGGTGCGGACATGAAAGAAACGTCCAAAATCATTACATTCAATCGTTTGAGGTCTAAAGATGTGACCAGAATTACTGTAAGGGCTCTATTCGTAGTTTTTCCAGGAGACGTAATCGAATATGGAAACCAATTGTACTTAGTGGATAAATTGGGCAAAAAATTTGTTTATACGGAAGAGGGA
>JAAOXX010000057.1 GCA_018221025.1 Candidatus Altarchaeota archaeon
ATGGGACACTTCAATAATGGCCACTGAAAGCGGAACATCCATGTCAGCCCCCCATGTTACCGGCGCAGCCGCCTTATTGCTTGAAGCCGCATCTGGTCTAAACCTCGAAGAACTCTTCACCGCCATTCTTGAGGGTGCCCATTCTCTGGGTTTGTCCTTGCAGGATTCCGGCAGGGGCTTGCTCGATGTGAATGCATCGTATTACTTTCTCCCGAGAATTTCGCCGGTTTCAAGAGTCCTCAATATGACATCGCCAACATATGGCGAGAAAATTATTGAAACCCTGGTCAATCAGGGAAAAGGCGGCGGTAAATTGCCTGCGCGGTTATACTATTTTTCCAATTCTTCAAATACGGGCTTCAATCTGACCAATAAGAGTTTTGAAGTGGCGCTGGAAGAAAATATAAGCTTCGAAATCGCCGAAAACATAACCGAGCGCACATGGATAAATGTGAGCTACCGGTCGCCCAATACGGTTCATGAGTTTACTAATTTTAGTTTCCTGATTGAAAAACCACAGGACCTCAATATTACATCCTTGAATTGCACCTACGGCTGCGGCAATATCTCAATGGGCGACACCGTAAACATAACCTTTGATTTACTCGGTAACTATGAATCTGCTGTATTGACCCACACAAACAGCACCAATTCTACTAATTCAACTTATTTCGCTTCGGGATACTTTGAGGTCAATCCATTCGAAGGCAACAATACGATTGATGCCGTAGTCTTTGGCGGCAGCGGTTCAACCAATAAAACACTCTTCAAATTTACGACCGGTGTTTCCGAAGACATGACTCCGCCGCCGGCACCGGTAGTTTCCACACAGACCACTACTAACACATTAACTGTCTCCTGGCAGGACCCAGCCGACCCAACATGGAATGGGACTGTCGTTCGTGTATACGGCTTTACTAAGTCCGAGATAGACGCACCATCATTATCTAAGGTAATTTCGGGACTAAGTCCTTCAACGAGCTATGTCGTCGGAGTCCAGTTCATAGACCATGCGGGAAACATCGGTGACGAAACCAACAAAACTGTGAATACCGCGAGTCCCCCAAGCTCAACTCCATCGAGCAGCAGTGGCCCACGAATTATTACGAGTGGCTTCAGGTCACCAATTCAACCAACTATAACTCCCCAACCAAAACCAAATGATACCATACAAATCGGCGAGAATGTAACGCTTCGGGTCTACGAGGCGAAAACAATTGAAGCCTGGAATTTTACAGCCCACCTCGGAGTTGACGGTCAACTCAATGTAACAAAAGCCAACTTATCCGTGCCTGGGTATGTGGTCTTAGAGGCATTCAATATATCCTTGGAAAATGTGACTCTTGAACGATTCGGAGTTTTTAAGTTTGATGGCACGGTTAAGCCGGTTGCCTTCATCAATGAAAGCGGGCAATACTTCATTGGAATGCGCATAATCCCTCCGCCTCGATACCGCCCATTAGAAAATACAACTGGTGTTCAGGACACACCGGAGCCAGCTACAAATGAGCCAGTGCAACTGCAGGTTGACCTCATTGGCTTTGTAAAAGAAGTATTTGCAGTTTTGTTCAGTATTTTTCAGAGATTTTTTTAAGAACGGCTTTGGCCTTCGAAACATCCTTGGCCCCGCCCCTCGCCACCTTATCGGTGCCTCCGGCATCCGCACCGAGCTCCTTTGAAATCTCCTTGGCAAGTTTTACTGCGCTGATTTTCCCCTTCGACACCACAGACACCCCGCCTTCTTTGCTGATTATTACGACCGCTTCGACTCCGTCCCTTAGTCCACGTTTTCCAAGTTCTTCCATCTGTCTAAAGGGCATATCAACGATTGCCCACTTAATTCGTGTGCCCTCGAGCTTGATATCGGTCGTGACCTTCTTCAGCGCCTTTATTCTTTTCTTCAGCTTTTCAATGGATTTCTCAAGGTCTTCGGGTTTTGAACCCGCCGCGTCTGCTGCGCGTTCAAGCAGGTCCTCCCGTTCCCAAATTCTCTCAAGACTTCGCATACCTGCAATAAGTTCAATTCTAACTACCCCATCTTGTATTCGAGCAGTGCTTAGTAACCTGATGGTTCCAACTTCTCCAGTATAATCACAGTGGGTTCCCCCGCACGCCTCAGCGTCATGCCCTGGTAAATTAATTGTTCGAAGTTTTGCACCGGGGACTACGCCGCCTTGATAGAGTCTGAAACCAAATTTCTGTTCGGCTTCTGCGCGAGATAATTCCCTTTTTCGAACTTTCATATTTTTGAGAACTATTTCATTTGAAATCTTCTCAATTTGTCGAAGCTCTTTTTTGTCAATGGCTTTGTAATGAGTAATATCCAATCGTGCTTTCTGGTCAGTTTTATTTGATCCGGCCTGCCATATGTGTTTTCCAAGAACTTTAAGTGCTGAACCATTCACAATGTGGACTGCGGTATGGTGTCTCATAATATCCTTTCGCCTCGTAACATTAATTTTTCCAAGTACTTTAGCCCCACTATGTGGTGCATCTTTATTGAGTACATGAATTACCGCAGTCCCTTCTCTATATACATCAACAACTTTGAACTCTTCTTTCTTAACGTAAAGTATTCCAGTATCATGAATCTGGCCCCCTCCCGTAGGATAAAATTGTGTCTTATCTAGAACACATTCCTTTCCCGAGCTCCACAAGACCACGGCGTCAAAAGATTCTTCAGGGGGTCTTTCATAATAGAGTTCTTGTGTTTTGGGTAAGTTTCGTCCTTTTGAGACATCTTTTCTTTTTGGGTCACCCTTATCGATTTTTAAATAGAAGTTTTCTGGAATATGTATATCCTTCCCTTTCTCTTTTGCAATGGCCTTTGCCGTTTCAGGTGGAACTCCATGCGATTCGTATAACTCAACGAGTTTCTTTTGGAGAACTCCTCTATTGAGATACTTAATAATTAATTCACTACCTTTCTTTTTGGTATCATAGTAACGATTTCTTTCAATCCCAACAATATCATCTACATCTGGCAATTCTTTCATATTTTTGAATCTTTTAGCAAAGTATTTTCCATGGGATTTGATTAGTTCTTCTGGGGATAGGTCAAATTTATTGTTTTCAATTATACTAAATACCCGTCTTAGCAGGGTTCGAAGATTATAACCACCTCCAATATTGCTTGGAATTGCTCCATCGGCTAATGCAAATGCCAGAGCTCTTGTGTGGTCAAGTACTTTGTATAAGTCGTGTAAAGGCTTTAGTTCCTTTAATTTGACTCGGATATCTGCAGGAAGTTTTTTTCCATCACTCACATCATAAAGTCCAATTTTAGACCATAGCGGATCAGAGAAATCGACATCAATTTTTAGGTCTTGTCTCAATTTAGCCGAGGAAGGAAATATTGCCTCATACGTATTGGCTTTTCCTGATGCATACCACGCAATTCTTTCAAGACCCCATCCAGTATCAACAACACGTCTGTCCATTTCCCTGTGACCGCCGTCAATATTCTCAAATTGCATGAAGACGTGATTGACAATTTCAAGACCGCCCGCAAATGATTCAACACTCGGCCCAAAATTTCCACCTCCTGACCAGACATCTTCCTTGTATGTAATTTCTTCTGGTTTTATCTTTAGAACCTCATTTAGGAAAGTAAATCCGAAGTGGATGGTTTCATTTATCCAATAATCATGAAGATTGAATGCGTGTTGACCTCCCATAAAAAACATGCTGAGGTGCCGGCCTGTTCGACCAACATTATCTAAGTCATTAAAACGGAGACATGGCTGACTAATTGCTAATGGATTTCCAGGGGGTTCTGAAATTCCTTTTAGGACCCACGGCTGAAAATCTGCAATACTTGCAATAACAAATGACAAGTCGTCTCTCCACCTTGCAACTACTGGATAAGGTTCAACTACTTTGTGGCGATTCTTTTCAAAGAACCTTTCCCACTTCTCAATTGCAGTTAGAAAATCCCATCCCCTGTCTTGTTTTCCAATAAATTTATACCCACCTTCACAGAGAGTGTCTCCGCAGGTTTCCTTACCTAGCGACCAAAACCAACCGTCACATTTTTTACACTTTCGCCTATCAAATCCTTGGTCTTTGAGCATTGAGATATCATAATACTTATTTGGTTGAGCTGAAAACATTCTGCGGAGCTCCCTTTTATCCATAGCCTAATTAAAAAGGGGACTTATTATGGTTTTGCAGTTCCAATTCACATCCTCGAGAAACCACCCTCTTGAAGGTTCATTCAAATTAAAACAAAGACAAATTACTTGGCTTTTGCTTCGGCTTCCTTGCCACTTGTTGGCTGTGGTACTTCGAGCTTGGAGCTGATTATGATAATATCTCCTGCCGCCTTCACTGCCTTATGTGGAACTACAACCGCCTTCACAGTTGGAACTGCCTTCTTCAACACACTTTCAGGTGGTATTCCGACAACCCAACCTCTGAGTGCGTATTTTCCTAAAACAACATCTTGGACCCTACCGAATAGGAATCCTTCGTCCGTATAAACTGTTTTTCCGTAAGTTTGAGTGATACTTCTTTCTTCCATTTAGTCCACCTCTAATCTTTTGTTAGGGAATATATAATGGTTAGCTCTTTCGAGGTGCTAACAATAGACATACGTAGTCTTGCCCTTCATATGCCTGCTTCTTTAGTTTTTTAATAGGTTTAAACCCATTTTTCTCAAAATCCTTGATGACGCGGACTTCGTTTTCCGGTTCAACAGTTAAAAACACAACGCCATCCTTAGAAACCACGTCTTTGCACCCCCTTGCAACCCTCTGTGAATCAACGAAATCTATGCTTGCAAACAGAGTTATAAGGTCGAATTTCGCGTTAATCTTACCTACATCTTCACCTTTCATCCTAAAAACAGTAAAACCCCTTTTTTCGGCTTGAACCGCCATTTTTTCTACGGGTTCAACACCTAATGAGGCTTCACACAGATTTTTTGTGGCTTCTAATCCCTTTCCTGTTCCGCACCCAATATCCAAAACCGTAGCTCGTTTTCCAATATCTTTTAGAAATGGTTTTATGAGATTCTTTGGGTTGTAACCGTAGCTTGCAGTCTCTTTATCGTACTTCTTTGCCCATTTTCGAAAATACTTTTGCCACACCGGGGCACTACCGCATAGGTTTAAAAACCACCCTTTCAAAACTCACTAGGTGATTTAATATGCAAATAATAGCTCCTGATGGTATGGGTTATGACCGTGTGGTTACTGTTTTTAGTCCGGATGGAAGACTTTTCCAAGTTCAATACGCTATGGAGGCTGTAAAGCGTGGCGCAACTGTGATAGGGATACGGGCGAAAGACGGAGTGGCAATGTTAACGGATAAAAAGGTCTTACACGGTTTAATTAGGGCGAGAAGCATTGAGAAGGTTTACAAGGTTGATGATCACGTCGGTGCCGCCACAATTGGCCTCGTTGCCGATGGTAGGAAATTAATAGAGCAAGCGCGACTTCAGGCTCAAAGAAATCGACTCATTTATGATGAGTCCATCTCAGTTAAGCAACTCGTTTATGATGTGAGTAGCTATATGCAAATTTTTACACAATATGGTGGTCTTAGGCCATTTGGTGTTACTGTGATTATGGCTGGATATGATAGTGAACCCCGGCTATATGAAATTGACCCAAGTGGAACTCCAACAGAATGGTCGGCAACGGCGGTTGGAGAGGGACGACAAGAAGTGATGAAAATTTTGAACGCTAAATATTCACCCAGTATGACTTTGAAGGATGCTTTTCCCTTGGGAATCGAAGCTTTGAAGGGTTTCCTGAAAGATAAGTTTTCGTTAAAGCGGGTTGAAGTCGCCAGAATTACGAAGAAAGGATTTGAGAAACTCCCTGCGGCGGAGTTAGAGGCGATGGTTAATGGTTCGAATTGATGATGCAGTTGTTGTCAAATACACGAAGGATGGGCATTTCGAGATTCTTGCCGATCCGGACAGTGTTTTGGACTTGAGAAATGGTAAAGACATAGATGTCGCTGGGGCTCTTGCGGTTTTGAATATTTTCAAGGATGCTGGTGCTGCCGATAAAGCCAGTGAATCTGAACTCATCAGAGTTTTCAAAACCGATGACCCTGTAAAAATTGCCGAAGAAATAATGAAAAATGGAGATTTTCAGCCGACTGCAGAACAGAAACGAAAGATGATTACAGTCATCAGAAAACAAGTAATAGGCATTGTCATGCAAAATTC
>JAAOXX010000058.1 GCA_018221025.1 Candidatus Altarchaeota archaeon
ATTCAGGGGTGCAGTTGACAGTTTACTAAGAGACAGGGAAAACGGAAAAATAATTGTGCTGGACTTCAAGACACGCGGGTATCCACTGAAGGAAGATACACATACTTACTATCAAAATCAAATGGATATTTACAATCTCCTCTTAAGAAAAACTGGGCATGAAACCGAAAATTATTCGCTGCTGGCTTTCTATCACCCACTTAGTATTCATGAAAAGGGTGAGGTCAAATTCAAGGCGGATATTATCAAGTTGAAGGTGGATATAGCCTCCGCGGAGGCTATTTTCAAGAAAGCAATTGAGGTGCTGAAGAATGATATGCCGGAGCCGTCAAAGAAATGTGGGTTCTGTAATTGGGTGCGGGTTAAAAGTTAATAATACCAAAAAAGTGGGATAATATCTACCAAAAAAGTGGTAAAATATATAAACATATAGATAGTAACTACCAATAATATGGTACCTATAGTCGATGTCTTATTACAGGACAGAAAAATCAAAAGAATAACTGATATTGAACTAGACCGATTTTTAGTTACATATGAACAAGGATACCAAGAAAACTTGAACTGTATGAACTACGTATTAGAAAGTTTTCCGAGGTGGAGTATTGTTATTGGATATTTCGCAATGCACGATATTAGTAAATTGTTAATTGCAAAAAAGCAACAGTTGAAAACTACAGGAAAAGATGCACACCAAACAGTCATAGAATTAATAACAGACTTAGTGAATGCTAGGACGATTGCGAGATTGCTTGAAGATGGTTATGAAAAATTCCAAACCCTTTCTGACGAACTAGACGAAAGCAGACAAGACAGAGTGCGAGCACAATACTACTTAGGAACTCCAGTTTTGGAAGATCAATGGAAAATTGAAGCAAATTCTTTTGTAAAAAAGGTTAACAAATTTATAGAAAAAATTGAGGAATTACTCGGGTGAAAAAAATGATGTCTTTAGTTTTTGATAATACTATTTTTAAAATTTTAACGGTTTTTTCACTCGCACCAGGAAAGCCGTTCACTAGAGAAAAAATAAAAGAAATGACTAAGACCAATAATGTGCCTTTAGATGATGCACTCCGCAAACTCATAATTTCAAAAATGTTAATTAAAAAAAATAAAAAATATGAAATAAGACACAGTGCAGAATGGACCACTAAACTCCTTGAATTTATAACACACGAACATTGGAAATTAAAACACATTCCACTAGATGTATATTTCACGATAACAGACCTATTACGGAAATTGTCAAAACATAAATGTAATGTCCACTTATTCGGTTCCTATTCAAAACTCACATTCACCACCGATTCAGACATAGATATTGTGGTGGTTTCAGACACCCCCATTGACTTTAAATTTACCAGAGCTCTTGAAAAAAAATACAGTAAAGAAATCCAAATTCATAAATTTAGTCCGGACTTCTATGAAAAGCAAAACGATCCGTTTGTAAAAGAAGTTCTTGAAGGGGTAGCTCTTATGAAAACTCTCAAAAAATAAGTCCTTCAAATCCCCTTCGCAACCTCAAACAAGTCTTGGTAAGGAATCTGCTTGACTTCCCTGATTTCCTTTCCATCCCTGCAAAACACCCGTGCATCATCAAAACTTGTTTCCCTTCTGTAAATTGAAAGTTGGAGTGAAGTTTGGCCATGACCATTTATGCCGTGGGTTACAGTTGCTTGTTGGTTATTGCTGTAGATTACTAAGTCTTGCTCAAGGTGGGCTTCACCTAAGTCGTTTCTTACAAAGTCAACTATGTTGTTGAAGTAGGTATTTGAGCGGTCAGCTAAGAATGCCTCTGGGTTGCCGCTGTAATTGGTAGCTCCTTGTGCAATTTGTATGAAGGGCGCCTTCACAAAGTCACGAATTTGTTCATCATAGCTTTCAGGAAAGAAGAAAACGTCGTGTTGATTACCTTCATTGTCCACTTGGAGAGTTGACTCAATTGGTCCCTCTCCTGTTGATAAGTATTTGAATGCGTCTACTACGTCTTGGGGAATGTCCATAGAGGTGGGAAGTTCTGTGTTTAAAAGAATTTCAAAAAATAATAAAAAACCTTAGGGCGCCGATGGCAGCCCAAAGCCTGTTGCTGTGTCATCACCAGTAGTTCCAATATCCAATGAACTACTGTGCAGATAGTTTCTGGTCGATAGTGCGCTTCCCTGCCAGAGTTTAGCAGCCAGCCCGCTTATGTGTGGAGTCGCCATTGAAGTGCCGTCCATGAGACCGTAGCAACCATCATTCAAAGCGGAGTAGATGCTAACCCCGGGAGCTGCAAATTCAACCTCTCGCTCTTCAACCAAGTAATCCCCATCGTTGATACCTCGAGAAGACCAGTATGGCACATTATCGCTGGAATCAGTTGCCCCTACGGCAATTACTTTGTAGTATGCCCCGGGATAATCTATGCTTCCGTCTGCGGGCCCATCATTGCCTGCTGCTGCAATGACCATTACGCCATTGAAAACTGCATAGTCAATAGCAGAAAGCACTTGGCTATCTGGTGTATTGCCTCCGATGCTCATGGAGATTATCTCAGCTCCACTGTCAGTTGCGTAGTAGATGCCCGATGCCATGTCATCGCCATAGCAGTAGCCTCTCCTGTCGCATACCTTCACTGCAATTAATTTGGCTTCTGGAGCGACGCCGTAGATACCCAAGTTGTCTGCACCGCCATTGGCTAGAATAGTTCCTGCCACATGGGTGCCGTGTCCGTGAGGGTCATCACAGTTCCTCTTGTCTGGAGGAAAGTGAGTCACTTTTGATACACAGTCAAGAATATTATTGGAAAGGTCGGGGTGGTCTTTGTCAACCCCCGTATCTAGAACAGCAACCACAACTCCTGTTCCACCAAGACCGCCATTCACTCTTTCAATACCCCAAGGATATTGGTCGGAAGGATAGCAGGTTCTCTCATCAGGAATGGGCTCATCCCCTGATTTGCAATCAAGACAACTAGGATTTTCACCGAGGTCACTTTCACAAATGCCGTTGTTGTTGCAGAAGGGTTTGGTTATACTGAAAAGTCCCACGGCTTCTGTTTCAATCCCCAATATATCTAAGGCCTTCAATTGCCCCCGCGTCAGTTCTGTTGAAAAGGCGCCTGGAAAATTATGCACGGAGCCGAACATAGCATGGACCAGTTTACTGTCGGTTTTCACATAGTAGCGGTCTGCCATGACCGGAACAGCCAAGAACATAAAAATCAAAACAATTGAAAGTTTCTTCATGCCTTAGCTAAAACAGGAAGTTAATAAGTCTATTTCTCGGATTAATCACCATTGACTTAACTTCTGCGAAATAAGAGGATTAAACCTTGCGAAGTGGCAGTTTTTCAAAACCCAAAATATATAATCACCAATTTGCGGGTGACTATATGAGTTCAGCATACGCCATTGCAGGGGCAGGTAAGGGGCTTCGTTG
>JAAOXX010000059.1 GCA_018221025.1 Candidatus Altarchaeota archaeon
ACATTAACTCAGTTCAACTTAATCATCACACAATTTTAAGTTCTAAATGGATTACTTATACAACAACTATTTCAAACCCCCAAACCTATTTAAACACTCAACCCCATCTCCTTAAGTTTTAGGTGATAAAATGGACGTAGTAAAGCAGGTGAAGACGGGTACAACGACCCTCGGAATAATTTACAAAGACGGTGTGCTATTAGCAGCCGACTCTCAAAGTACTTCGGCGTACGTAGAAAGCAGATATGAACGAAAAGTTCACCCAGTAAACAAGGGTCTAGCATTCACAACTGCAGGAGTAGTTGCAGATTTGCAGTTCATACTAAGACTTCTCAAATCAGAATCAAGACTACACGAGATGAATAATGGAAAAGTAACTACGAAGTCGATGGTAACTCTATTGAGCAATGTACTGCATTCGAATAGATACTACCCATATATTGCAGCCATGGTAATTGGCGGATACGACGACGAGCCTCACTTATTTTCAATGGACCCATATGGTGGTATTGGAAGTGGGGAGCAATATTTCTCAACAGGCTCAGGTTCACCATTAGCAATGGGTGTTCTTGAAAGCCAATTCAAAGAAGACATGACTGAGAAAGAAGCAATCGTGCTTTCAAAAAGCGCGATAAACGCCGCAATTCAGAGGGATATTTACACCGGCGGAAAGAAACTAACAATCGCAGTGATTGACAAGAACGGATATAGAGAAATTGAATCGTAAGTGACTATGGGCAATTGCCCACAGGACGAGATAATATGAGTGGAGACGAAGTTTTAAACAGGATACAAGCACTTTTGCCAAGCAAAGCCAATATTGGCGAGAGTCGATTTGAAGCAGCCAGTGCTGTATTGTTTACGAAGAGTTTTGATTTTCTTATGAATGCCCATGAGACGCTTAGAAACGTAGCAAAAGAAGTTAAATTGCGCGTAGAAGCCAGGGCAGACAGAAGCCTCTTAATGCCTGCAGAGGATGCAGAGGCGGCAATTAGAAAGTTAATTGAGAAAGCAGAAGTCACAGACATGTTCTTCGATACTTACGGCTCGAAGGTAATAATCGAGGTTGAAAAACCGAGTGAAATCTTAGGAAACGGAAATCCAAAGCTAAATGAAATAAAGAGAAAAACAGCTTGGACTCCAGTCATTCAGAGGACTCCTCCTCTAAAATCAGACATTATCAATACCATCAGAAGAATCTTAACCAAAAATAGTAAGGAGCGTGCAAGTTTCCTGAATGATGTTGGAATGAGAATTTATGAGGATACGAAAGAAACTGAATGGGCCAGAGTAAGTTTCCTTGGAGGAGCAAGAGAAGTCGGAAGGAGTGCGCTGTTCCTCCAGACCAACGGCTCAAGAGTCCTGATGGACTGCGGAATAAATGTCGCAAACAGAAACAAGGCATTTCCAATACTCGACGCCCCAGAATTTAGAATTGAAAGGCTCGACGCAGTCGTAATTTCACACGCCCACTTGGACCATGTTGGATTCACACCATTCCTATACAAGTACGGATACAAGGGACCGGTTTACATGACACCCCCAACATTGCCGCTAAGCGTCCTATTAACACTCGATTCAGTAGACATCGCCCACAAAGAGAAGGGAACGGCTCCGTATTCGAGCAAAGAAATTGAGCAGATGGTTCTGCACACAATCACTATGCCATATGAAGAAGTGACCAATATTACTCCAGATGTAAGATTAACATTGTACAATGCAGGACACATCTTAGGAAGCGCAGTTGTTCACATGCATATTGGCGAGGGATTCTACAATCTTGTCTATACGGGCGACTACAAATTCGGTCCAACAAAGATGCACGACTCGGCAGTAAACAAATTCCCAAGAGTCGAGGCAGTAATAACAGAGAGTACATACGGCAGACCTGAAGGAATCTTGCCGCCAATTGCTGAGGCGCAGAAAAACCTAATCAGTGAAATAAAGGAAACCATTGAGAAAAAAGGAAAAATCCTAATTCCAACTGCTGGAGTCGGCAGGGTTCAGGAAGTTATGCTGACTGTTGAAGAGGCAGTTAGGAAGGGTGAACTCAAAGGAATTCCAATCTATGTAGACGGAATGGTTTGGGACGCTACCGCAATTTACACTACTTATCCAGAATACCTCAGAAAAAATATTAGAAGATTGGTCTTTACGAAGGAAGAAAACCCCCTGTTGAATCCAATATTCAAGCGAGTCGGAGGCCAGAAAGAAAGAAAGAGCATTATGGCTGAAGACGGCTCAAGCATTATTATTGCAACATCAGGAATGCTCAACGGCGGACCAAGCGTATTCTATTTCTCACAAATGGCGCCATATGAGAAAAACAGCCTTATTTTCGTAACATATCAAGGAGAAGGAACACTCGGAAGAACCATTCAAAGTGGGCCAAGAGAAGTTACAATTAATAACAGGGACAGAATTCCACTCAATATGAAGGTAGTTCGAGCAGAAGGATTCTCGGCACACAGCGACAGGAAACAGCTCTTGAATTATTTGAAAACCATGGAGCCACGACCGGGACTTATACTGCCGGTTCACGGAGACCCAAAAATCCTGCCAGAATTTGCATCAACAATTAGAAACACACTCAGGATGTCAACCAAAATACCAAATGTTTTAGACTCAATTCGTCTGAAATAAAAGGATAAAAACCCGCAACGTGTATTAAATGAATGGACCTTCCTGATTTTGACTTATACTCCTTTCCAAATAAGCCGGAGGTCCTATACGCAATCAGGGATTTTGAATTCAAGATGCAGAAAGAATATTTCAAACTTGTGATTGAGTTGGTCATCAGACAAAACTGCCCAAGAGTCCTCATAAAACAAGGAACTGCAAAGAACCCTCAGTTTTTAATAAGAAATATGGCAGAAGGGCTGCTTCGACCAGTGGGCTCAGCAATCGCAAGAGAAGTAAGAAAAGTTATTTTTGAGAGACCAGTTGGAGACATATTTGAAGGATGCACCGAGGCAATTGCGGACTTGGGAAGTGTCTTTGGCTCACTGCCTCTTCCGGCAGGAGAAGTGGTTGTAAGGATTCCAATTATACTTGCAAATCATGTTGAGTTTGAAAATAAACTAGGAACCAGAAGAAGTCTAAAGAGAGTAGTCTTTGAACTGAAGCCACAGGGATTTGGATACCTCATATCAACTGAACACGGAATACACACTATGGTCAACAAGTTTGAACAGGGCATAAAGACATTTGAGCTTCAATAACCCGACGTTTCCGATTATTCAATTTATCAGGAGAAACCCAGTCAAGGGACAAGAATTTGTGGTCGACTTCAGCCCCTAGTTTTTCTTTGCCCCCCGTAATCTCACAGGTAAAGTAAATAACTACATTTTCCCCTCCCTTGGGATGCTTGAATTTTGTGGCATAGAATGGGCGGCCAACTTCGACTGTTAGGCCAGTTTCCTCTTCAACTTCTCGGATTAGTGCGCCTTCAAGAGATTCGCCTTCTTCAACGAGACCGCCAGGAAAAATGTATCCATGTTTGTCACTTTTTAACATTAAGAATTTACCCTTCAGTCCAACAACCGCCTTAACACTTACTGGGAATTTAGGGAGCATAGAAGACTCAGAGGAAGTGCTTAATAGACTTTATCCCCTCATCGAGCAAGTCCTTTGCAATTCCCTTAGACTCGGCTTCAGTTGAAAC
>JAAOXX010000060.1 GCA_018221025.1 Candidatus Altarchaeota archaeon
GGAGACTTGGATTATTGTTACAATGAACAATGGCAAGAATGTTCAACCTATGTTTCAGCAAGCGGAAAAGCAAATGAATGTGGTTGTATGGGAGCCGGAATTACAATTAATAAGAGTGATGTTTGGACGTGCAGAGTTCCTCCAATAAACTTTGTATTAGTCGATACCGATGCGGCCTGTGGAACCGCATGTGACTCTGATTCAGATTTAACAAACACAGAAGTTTTGGATGGAAATGGGCAGTGTATCCTTCCAGACCTGAGCTGTTCAGGAATACTAAAAGAATCATCATGGATAGGCAATACCTCATTAATTGAGGCGTCAGTTAAGACTGCGTGTCCTTGTAATGAAGATGCAAGCTGTACATTTTCTGTTGAGAGTAACGGATTGGTCGCAACAACTTTGTTTTCAGCAACATATAATACAACAACTACAAAGACGCTCATTCCAAACTTTGAATACGGCAATAATAATGTTACTATTTCTTGTGAATGTTCAGTAGTTAGTGTAACTTGTGAAGACAAGACACCTGCAACTGTGAAGGCATCGAGTGAAATAATTTCAGGGGAATGTGTTGCTGGAAAGGTCTGCGACGTAGTAATGAATGTCTCAAACATAGGCAGTGTTGATGCAAATCTGTATGCATATTTGGAAGCAGTAATTGATACCACTCTATACACCAATTCGAGTCAGGCATATGTTTCAGCCAATAATAATCAAGAATTTACATTCACAAGCAATCAATCATGTGATTGGTACAAACCAACATGGGAAACTGGACAGGCGGGAGTTCCAGTAATTTATCAGACAATTATAAATGTCACAGACCTCCCATACAAATTTACTGTTAATTCCACTAACTCATTAGTTCAGTGTCAGACTGAGGCTGATTGTACTGTGTGCTGCTCCGCAGGAGCAGATTGTTGGTTAAATTCAACGGAATCTGCTGACTTTGCCTGTTCTGCAGGAGTTTGCTGTTTAAGTGAAGAACATTTCCAAAATGGTGCATGCTGCATCTCATCCGAAAGATGTTGTGTTGATGACCCAAATTGTAATACGGGTGAGTGGTGCGACAATTCGAGTGTAGTGTTCACCGATGCAAACTTTATATGTAAAGAAAAGAAAGACCTAGGGCAGTCTTGCGAATTCAGTCGAGAATGTCTGTCGGAGTATTGTGGAAATGGGATCTGTGCAGACCCAGAACCAGTAGCATTGAGTGAATGGTATGAATGTAAGCCGTATCTGGCAAACTCTTACTGCTCATATGAGAGTGTTGGTGGAAGCTATAATTTTGACCCACAGGGATGCAACGTTGATGATGAATGCAGCAGTGGATATTATTGTTACATGCCTCGAAGAGCTTGTTTAGAGTGTGCAGATGCCAATACAGTCTATGGCAGCTTGAATATTAGCAATGACGGGCTTTGCCCAAGTATATCCTGTGTCGGGAGTGATTTAGATTGTTGTACTGGCGACAGTGACTGTGCATCAACTAAATGGTGCGACGCGTCGGCCTCATGTACTTCGTGTTCTGATAGGTCAGACAGCGTTTGTTCATCAAGTTCATGCATAGACATAGACCCTGATTGTTGCGCTTCAGATGCTGACTGTGGAGAAGGATTAAAGTGTGTTTCTAGCACCTGTACAGGAAATGTTGGGGAATCCTGCACAGATGATGGTCAATGTACTGGCGGACTGAAATGTCTTGGAAATGTTTGTGCCAAGGAGAGTTTTACATTATTGAGTCCAGAAGAGGACACATACCAGGCAAATCTCGGAGAAACACTAAAATTAACCCTTGTTGTAAATGACCCTCAGAATAAGCAGGACACATATACCGCATATGTTGATTCAAGCTATGTTCCGGATTCGGCATATGTCAAGATTGATGGAGTTTCAAGTGAAAGTTTTGAAATGGGGAAAGGGGAAGTAAGAAAATTCCTTGTAACTGTTGCAGCAGCAAAAATTAAAGATGGGTCTCCAGACATCAATACGTGGATACGGGTTAAAAGCACAACAAATGCTCTTGTAAGTGATAGTCAGGAGATTAAAGTCGATGTAAATCCAATAACAACTGGAGATATTCCAGCAGCCCCAACTGGTGCGTGGCTGGCTGTCTTAATTCTTGGGTACGCAATTGGTATGGTAACTCGAGGGTAAAAACTTATAATCGCCGTCGTTTTTACAAATCATGGGTATAGTCCGTAAGATATTAGGTGAGGAAACTCCAATAAAGAAAGATCTCCTAACCATTAAAGATAGTGTTGAAGGCGAATTATCAGATGCAAGCGAAGCATTAAGCATGGACAAAGAAGAGGAATTAACAACTGAAACACTTATTCCCAAGGGAATTGAGATGTTTGTAAGAATTACTGACTACAATAAAATTGTCTCTCAACTAAAACGTCTTGAATCCGTCATTGACAAACTTGAGGAAATTGAAGGAATGCACTCCGAATTACAAGATGTGCATGATAAATTTACTGAACGGTTAGAAGTTACATTGACTGAAGTTGAAGAAATCAAAGACGCACTAGGAAGTAAGTTTGGTCCTGTAAAATAATTGCAGAAAAACCATATAATTGTGAGTTACTGATACTTCAATGGATGCAAATGGTAGGTTGGAACTCATACTGAGAAGCCCAACTGAAGAATTTTTAGTCGAGTCTGAATTGGAAGCAAAGTTAAAATCTGGAGAGCCACTGAAACATTATATTGGTTATGAGATTTCTGGGCTTGTCCACTTAGGCCAGCTACTAACTGCATTCAAGATTGCCGACCTCCAGAAAGCCGGAGTTGAAACACGCGTCTTAATGGCGGATTTTCATACCATAATAAATAACAAATTAGGCGGGGATGCTGAGTTTATACGCAAAGTTGCCAATGAATATTTCAAAAAAACTATAGAAACCGGAATCGAAATTGGTGGCGGGGACCCAAAAAAAACTAAATTTACTATGGCTTCTGAAATCTACAATAACGATTATTGGATGACTGTACTGCGTGTTGGAAACCAGACTACACTTTCCCGTGCGCTTAGGAGTATAAGCATAATGGGGAGGGATGAAAAAGAGGGGGTTCCAACTGCATGGGTGTTATACCCATTAATGCAGGCCGCAGACATATTCCATCAGGGATTGAATATTGCTCATGCTGGGCTTGACCAGAGGAAGATTCATGTAATAGCAAGGGATGTTGGAATGAAAATTGCTGGATACAAACCAATGGCAATTCACAACCACATGCTTCTCGGACTTCGTAAACCATCAGTTTGGCCCGTTCCAGAAGATAAAGAAGGTAAGTGGCAGACTTTCAAGATGAGTAAGTCAGTAAAAGGGAGTGCAGTCTTTGTCAATGATTCTGAAGAGGAAATTACAAAGAAGGTAAATTCTGCATTCTGTCCGGAAGGTGAAACTGGGTACAATCCAGTTCTTGACTGGACTAAGCACGTCGTATTTGCACCGCAATTAAAGGGGGTCTTTGAGATTCATCGAGATGAGAAGTATGGTGGAAACTCGAGGTACACTGACTACGAATCAGTCGAAGCAGATTTCATTTCTGGAAAACTTCACCCATCTGACTTGAAAAGTGGACTTGCTAAATTTGTAGTAGACTTGCTCGCACCATTCAGAAGAGAATTTGAAGGTAATGAGTTGGTTTCTGAACTAAAAAAACGAATTACTCGATGAGTAGTTTAGACTAAGAAGAGTTCGTATACAGAGAATCCAAAAACCAGTGCGTAGAATAATGCTGTAAAGAAAATTGCAAGTCTTGGGAAAGGAGTCTTTGGTTTTATTGCAGGAAGCACTTTATAGTAGGCGTAAACCATGGTCAAGGCGAATAAGGGGAGCGTTAATTCGCCGGCGAGTCCAAGTATATCAAGGAAACCAAATCCAAGAGAGCCGGAATAAAGGAAAATCCCAAGTGGTGGGAGTATGACAGCCAATATTGAAAGAATTCGTGACAACTTGAAGTCAAATTGGTATACGTGGAATAAACTGAGACCAATTCCCAAAAACGATGTCAATAGGGCTATCATAGTAAAGAAAGAAATAATAATATTGTAAAAACCGCCATAGTGCACTGCAAGACCCTGCGTTCCAAGTCCAGTAGTTGCACTACCAAGAACTCCAACTGTAGTAAATGCAAATCCGAGATAGAGGAAGAGACTCAAAAGAGTACTAATGATGAAGACTTTCACTGCCCGTCCCTTGGAAATAAAGTTAATTTCTGGCAGGACATTCAAACCAAATAATGCAAATAACATAGTTCCAGTAAACCTGAGTGTATCTGGGAGTTCAGGGGTATTGAAAGTAAATCCATTGAAATTTTTAATATTCATAAATGAGAGAAAAATCAAGAATCCAACTAGTGCGAATGCAAGTGGCAGGTCAATTTTTTCAATAACTTTGGTCCCTTTGAAAACTACAAAGCCCCCAATCAAGAATAAAATGAGGCCACCAAATACATGTGGCGTCCCGATTAGTGTATTTAATTGACTCCCAAATCCAAGAAGGTATGCAGATAGGGCGCCATACATCGAGAAAATAAGTGTCAAATAGACAAAATACTTCCACTTTTTACCAAGAATGTCTGAAATAAGTGTAGGCAATTGGACTGGCTTTTTTTCTCTAGCCAACATATCAGAGAGCATCATCGCAGAAACTATTAGGAAAAAGGCAACTAATGCGCCTAATAGGGCTCCCCACGGACCCATTAAATACAGTGCTTTGGGAAGGCCAAGAACCCCGGCCCCTATTGTCGTGGAAATCGCCATTGCAATTGCACTAAGCATAAGAAAAGGGCAAGGAGTTTACATTTATGCTCTATGTTACTACTAAATAATTTAAGTAGATACTGACACTTAATGTAATGGTTAGTGAACCAAATTCGTCGTATTTTCTGGAACCTACGCAGACTTGGGTTTTAGACGACTTCAGTGAAGAATTAAAACCAATTATTGATTGTGTAAAAAATTTGCCCGTAGTAATGGAAAAATTAAACGAAACACATAAAGGAGAATTTAAAGGGGAGTTTGTTAAATACAAGTCTGGAAATAAACATAGATATGTATGCGACAATTCTAAAATTTTATTAAATATAGATAGATTCAACGAGTATTCAGGAACTCTTGAAGAAGCAATGGAGTTGGCATTGGAAAGGGACGATTATGGTGCAATTTCTTCACTGAGTCATGAAGCGGCTCATGCAATCAGATTTTATGACCAACTTGAGAACAAGACTGAAAAGGAATATTTTGAAGGGGAAGAAGGAGCACCCACATTTTATGGAATATTCACATCATATAAAGTTATTATTAGAAAGGATCGTAATTTAGAAGGGAAGGAATTGGAAAAAGAAGCGATTAAAACCACAGTAGATTATTTACAAAAAATAATGGGAAGATGGATTCAGAAAGATCATCCAATAGTTAACGAGTATATAATCCCCGCACTTAATTGTGCAACTGATGCACTCGAAAAGGGCATATCCCCTGAAGACTTGGTTCTTGGAAAATATCAATCACTCGAGAACTGACAAAACTGCCGCTGCTTTCTCTGGGGACGAGACTAGTGGAAGCTTATCAAACAACGAGTTGATTCCACTAGCATATGCACCAGGAGGGGATACAATAACAATTGGTTTATCTTCTTCTGCGAAACCTTGCAGGACATCAACAATTTCCGAATTAAGTCTTGGTAATTGCATAAGAATTACTACAATAATTCCATCAACCTCGTCGTCTTTAATTAGGGCTTCCATTGAAATCGCAAACATCTCAGGAGTGGCGTCACCAGTCAAGTCAATTGGATTCGCAACTGAAACCCTTTCTGGGAATTTTTCAGACAGACCAGAAACTGTTTCTTCAGAGAGTTTTGCAATTTTCATATCAAGAGCTTCAACACCATCACTAGCCATAACTCCGAAACCACCGCCACATGTGATGATTCCAACACGGTGAACCTTTTTTTTCCAGATACTCCGTGCCTTAAGCGCGAGAAGGAATTCCTCGGGTCCTTGGGCCATACCCCAACCTAATTGAGTTACAACCCCTTCAAAGACCTTATAGTTTCCAGCAAGAGCACCAGTGTGGCTCTTAGCTGCCTTGATTCCGGCACTAGTTTTTCCCGCCTTCAAAACAATCACAGGCTTTTTGCCAGCCCGCGCAACCCGAATTAATTCTTTACCATCTTTTAGGCCCTCAACATAAAATCCAATTACTTTGGTTTCCTTATCTTTCATGAAGTAATCGAGAATTTCATAGTCGCTTACGTCTAGTTGGTTTCCATAACTTGCAACTTTTGAAATTCCAAGCTTGACCTCACCTGCCCAATCAAGGACTGATGCAATTGTTGCACCACTCTGACTCAAAATACTAACATCCCCAATTGGTGGAGTTGGAAGTCTTGAAGCGGGAAGGAAAGTTACATTAAGGTTTTTGTGCGTATTCATCAATCCGAGGCAATTCGGTCCAAAAATCCGAATATTGTGTTTTTTAGCCACTTTGAGTAATGCAGCATCGAGGTCAGTTCTCCCAGACTCACCAAAACCTCCCGAAAGGATTAGTGCTGATTTCAGTCGTGGACCCGCCTCATCAAGAGCACCAGAAACCTTGTCTGCAGGAATTACAAAAATACCCAAGTCAGATTTAGGTACATTTTTAGCTGTGTAGACCCGTAGTCCATCAAGTTCCTTAATATTGGGATTTACAGGATAGACTTCTCCTCCAAATTCCCCATGTATAAGATTTCGAAGAAGCACTCGTCCCGGTTTATCCAATGAGCGACTCGCACCAAAAACTGCAATTGATTTTGGATTAAAGAAGATGTCTAACACATAAACTCAAAGTAAGAGAGTTTAAAATAATCATCGGAAGTAAGACAAGTCTTCTTTTGGCATTCGAGTTCGGAATGTCTTTCTCAAACTCGTGTAGATTTCAAGCATCTTCTCATTTAGACTCGGGCCAACTTTTTCAAGAGCATCTTGTAAGTCTTCCTGAGCAACGCTTGTGCGTTTTTCCCTGATTGCAAACATAGCAGCCTCTCTACATACGGCTTCGAGGTCGGCTCCACCGAAGTTCTTAGAAACTTCCGCAATAGCCTTCAAATTGACGTCTTTATCAAGGGGTATTGACGCTGTGTGAATCTCAAGAACTTTGAGTCTCGATTCACTATCGGGTTCTGTAACATATACAAATCTATCAATTCTGCCGGGACGCAATAGGGCCGTATCAATTAATTCAGGACGGTTTGTTGCCGCAATAAAAATGACCCCTTCCCTTTTTTCAATGCCATCGAGCTCAGTCAGGAGTTGATTAACTACGCGTTCTGTAACTTTATTGGAGTCTGAACGCCTAGTGGGTGCAATTGAATCGAGTTCATCAAAGAAAACAATACATGGTGCAAGCTGTCTGGCCTTTCGGAATATTTCACGAACTGCTTTTTCACTTTCCCCGACCCATTTACTTAGAACTTCTGGACCCTTAACTGATATGAAATTTGCATTTGCCTCATTGGCGGCTGCCTTCGCAAGGAGAGTCTTACCACATCCAGGAGGACCATAGAGTAAAACACCACGCGGAGGTTTAATCCCCATTTTCTTAAATTTCTCAGGACTCTTTAGAGGCAGTTCAACACTCTCTTGAATTTCAATTTTAACGGCATCAAGACCGCCAACATCATCCCACTTAATTTTTGGAACCTCGACTAAAACTTCTCTCAGTGCACTGGGCTCCACATCATTCAAGGCACCAATAAAGTCTTTCATAGTAACACGGAGATTCGCAATAATTTCCTTGGGAATCTTATCATCGAGATTAATTTTTGGTAGGATTTTTCGAATTGCAAGAAGGGCAGCCTCTTTTGCAAGACCAGCCAAGTCTGCACCAGTAAATCCAGGAGTTAATTCGGCCAACCTATCAAGGTCTACATCTTTAATTGGCATACCCTTTGTGTGAATCTGAAGAACCTCTTTTCTTCCCATCCTATCTGGGACACCAATTGCAATTTCCCTATCAAATCGCCCGGGACGCCTCAGTGCCGAATCGAGAGAATCTGGACGATTAGTAGCCGCGATAACAACAACTTGTCCTCTTTCCTTCAGACCATCGAGGAGAGTCAAGAGTTGTGCAACAATTCGACCCTCAATTCCATAGAGGTCGTCTCGCTTACTCGCAATAGCATCAATTTCATCTACAAAAATTATAGCGGGTGCATTTTTCTGCGCATTATCAAATATGCGTCTTAGTTTCTCTTCAGCTTCGCCTGCAAACTTACCAACAATTTCAGGACCATTAATACTAATGAAATGTGCTTGCGTCTCATTTGCTACTGCCTTTGCAAGAAGAGTTTTACCACATCCAGGAGGACCATGCATCAGGACTCCTTTTGGTGGTTCAATCCCAAGCTGTGCAAAAATTTCTGGGTGTTTAAGGGGGAGTTCAACAATCTCTCTTATTTTAGTCACAAGACTTCCCATACCCCCTATATCCTCATAGGTTACGAACGGGCGTCTCATTACTTTTTCTTCAGAGACTTCAAGCATAATTGATGTATTCTCATTCACAAGGGTTGTATTTTTCGGCTCTACACCTTTAACAATGAATTTTATTTGAGGGCCAAATAACGGTAGGGATATTTCCAAATCATATGTATAATCGGCCCTAAGGCCTTTTGGCAGAGGTCTTAGTGAAATTAAATCACCCCGAGTCATAACCCTACCCTTTAGAAGTTTTGATATAACCTGTGCATCAAGGGAAGGCATTCTAATTTTACCAACAGGGGAAATTGAAAGTTTTTGAATTGGAGCAAGTGGCGCCTTAGTAAGTCGTATTCGTTCTCCAACAATGGCACCCGAATTAGCCCTCATTAAACCATCCATCCTAATCCTTCCGAGACCAATATCGCTCGGATAAGCATTCTCAATAATTGCAAAAGTTGTTTTTGACCCACGAACCATAACGGCATCACCAGGGGTTGCACCAATGAC
>JAAOXX010000061.1 GCA_018221025.1 Candidatus Altarchaeota archaeon
AACTTGGATTTCCTGCACGGGTCGTAGAAATTATAGGGCGAACAGGCGTTAGAGGAGAAATTATCCAAGTACGTTGTGAAGTCCTTGAAGGAAAGGATTCTGGCAAGGTACTCGTTAGAAATGTCCGCGGACCCATTAGGGAAGGCGACGTTTTAATGCTCATGGAGACTAATATGCAGGCAAGGCGCTTGGAGGCGAGAAGATGAAGTGCAGTTTTTGTAAGAATGAGCTCAGGGAAATTGGGAATATTACTTATGTTAAAAAAAATGCTGAAGTTCTTCGTTTCTGCTCCAGCAAATGCGAAAAGAGTTTCCTAATGGGAAGAAACCCCAGAAAAAAGAAGTGGGTCACTAAGACTAAGAAATAGTCGACCCTCGTTCTCTTATTTTTTCTTCACGGAGACTGTATTAATTCCCAAAATGGGGTAGAGACTACAATAGCCTGTAATTCCTGTTACAATCAAAATGAGTCCCAAGAGACCCCACCAGTTTGCAGTGTAAATACCCCAACCAACCAACAGTGCGCCGAACACCAAACGAAGAATGCGGTCCAATTTTCCCTCGTTCTTTTCAAATTTCATATAATTAACATTAATCAACATATTAAAATCTTGACATTCCACTTAAACGACGTCTTTTATGTTCCCAATTCTCAGTGCGTTTGCTATTACTGCTAGACTCAAGCCCATGTCTCCAACTGCGACGGCAAGCCAGAGCGGCATAAATCCAGGTATTGCTAATGCGGCAAACAAGCCCTTTATCAAGAGTGATGCCGTGACATTCTGCTTTACAATTGACATAGTTCTCTTGCTCAGACTAATCAGGTAATTTACCTTGGATAAGTCGTCTTTCATCAGGGCAATGTCCGCCGTTTCAATGGCAACATCCGAACCAATTGTACCCATGGCAATTCCTACGTGTGCTTTTGCGAGTGCTGGTGCATCATTTACTCCGTCTCCGACCATGACTACGTGTTCATAGTCATTGAGCAGCTGGTCTATTTTTTTCACCTTATCTTCTGGTAGGAGTTCGGCATAATACTCGTCAATTGACAGTTTTCTTGCAAGAAATCTGGCAACCCTCTCATTATCTCCGGTGAGCATGACAGTTCTAATCCCCTGATGTTTGAGTTCTTCTATTACCTTTCTGGAATTGTCTCTGACTTTATCCATCAACGCAACAACACCAATTAGCTGTCGTTTACTCCCTATTATTACCGTTGTTTTTCCGTCGCCCTCGAGTCTATCTATTGATGCTAAAGGTAGCTTCACTTTCATTTCCTTGAATAAACTTCTATTACCAGCATAAATAATGCGTCCGCCAATCTTGCCCTTTACACCCTTCCCTGTAATTGATTTGAAGTTATGAACTTTTTTCAGTTTAATGCCCCTCTCTCTTGCATTCTCCACTATGACTTTTGCAAGAGGGTGCTTCGATTTTGATTCGAGTGATGCCACAATTTTTAAGAGGGATTCTTCAGAATTATTATTAAGCGTTACTATGTCGGTGAGTTCCAGTTTTCCTTCTGTTAAGGTTCCGGTTTTGTCGAAGACAATTACTTTTGCATTTTTAATTTCTTCAACGAAATTGCCGCCCTTTATTATGACACCATTCCTTGCCGCCGATGTAATTCCCGACACCATCGAGATGGGTGTGGATATTGCGAGTGCACATGGACAGGAAACGACGAGCAAGACCAATCCCCTGTAAAACCATTCATTGAAAGGCAGGCCAAAGACAAGGGTGGGAATTGTCATTACTGCGAGTGCCAATACAATTATTATTGGGGTGTAGCTCTTCGAAAACCGGTCAATAAAAGCTTCTGTTGTTGATTTTTTTTTCTGTGCGTCTTCAACCAGTTCAACAATTCGTGATAGGAGTGTTTCGTCGGATTCTTTAGTTACTCTGACTTCTAAGTAGCCTTCTTCATTGGTTGTTCCTGCAAAAACTGGGTCGCCTTTCGCTTTTGAAACGACCATGCTTTCTCCGGTTATTGGCGCTTGATTCACTGAGGAAACTCCGCTGACTACAATACCATCCACAGGTATTCTGTCCCCCGGTTTGAGAATTACAATGTCCCCTACTTTTACTTCTTCAATACGAAGTGTAATTTCCTTCTTGCCCCTCTTTATGGTCGCAGTCTTTGGGGCAAGCTTCAATAAAGACGCCATAGATTCTCTTGCTCTGTCGGCTGCATAGTCTTCTAAAAATTCGGCAATGAAAAACAAGAAAACTACGGCGGCACCTTCCTCACCATGTCCTATCATGAAGGCTCCCGCGGTTGCAATACTAATTAAGACATTTATGTTTAGCTGTTTTCTCCATGCAGAGAGCAGACCTTTTCTTATAATTTCACGACCAGCCACCAAAACAACTGCTAAAAAGAGAAACTGGGCGGCTGTATATTGATTTGCAAAAAATTCGAAGTAAAGACCCACAGATAATAGGGTGCCTGCAATGAGAGAAATTAAAATGTTTTTTCTCTTCCACTGTGGCTCCTTTGTTTTAGAACTGACATTACAAGAAGAACAGCCCAAATCCTCTTCGTGTGGTTTCTTCACCATGTTTTCACTCTTCTCTGAACCATGCATAGTATGCAAACAGTCCTGAAATTACTGCCGAAAACACAGACTGCAACATATTTAGTTTTTCAGTAAGAACAAACCCAAATACAGTCATCTGTGTTTTACTCAGCCATAGATAGCCATGTGCTATAGATTCCCACGCTGCCATACCAGATGCAAATTTTGCAATTTCTTTCCATTCCATTTGTTTCACCTTTTTATTCTTCTGCATGCTTAATACTCATATCAATCAGATTTACTATGTGCTGGTCTGTGAGAGAATAATAAGCCATTTTTCCAGTTTTTTTGAATTTAACCCATCCCATATTCCTTAGAACTCGTAGTTGGTGCGATGTTGCCGAGTGCGTTGCACCTAATAAATTGGCCAGGTCACAAACGCATAATTCCTGCTTAGAGAGTGAAAACAGTATTTTTACCCTTGTTGGTTCGCCAAGAACTTTGAAGCTTTCAGAAACCCTTAAAATGATTTTTTCATTTGGAAGGCCTTGCTTCGCCTTCTTTACGGCTTCTTGGTTTATAGACTCAACCGAGCAAGTATCTGCACTTGACATATGAACAATTGTTCATATAATCATATATATTGTTTTGTTATTTCTTTGATTACTTTTTTAACTGTTGTTTGCCCTGTTTTAAGTGGAATTCATTGGTGAATTAAAGTGGAAGCCCGGAGAAGGTGTTTCAGACCTTGTCGAATCTTTCAAGGCAACGGGTTTTCAGAGTACCGAATTATTCAAGGCTTCTTCAGTCATGTACAAGATGTGGAATCA
>JAAOXX010000062.1 GCA_018221025.1 Candidatus Altarchaeota archaeon
ATTTCGTTGCTGGCGCACCCAGCGAGTAAAATAATTCCAATTAATGCAACTAAAGGTTTGAATTCACCATTAAACATATTCAAACTACGCATTTTTAGACTTAAACCATTTCTTGTTACTCATAAGTAACGTATATAAGTGGACAAACAAATCGAATTCATGGAAGGTAGTAAGTCTGAAGTTGCGGTTCACGATAGTCCTAAGTATAGGGGAAAGGTTTCAGTACTAGGGTGTTCTGTTGAAGAATTATTCAAAAGCGCCTCAGAAAGAAAATTAGAGCTTACAAACAACGTCTCGTTCTACCTATTGGAAAACGCAGATAAATCGATTGGTTATTGTATTTGGGAGATTGATCCTGAATTAAGTATTGCAGATGCATACACTAAGGGTACTTCGGTATTCATTGTTGAAAATAAAACATATTGGGCGCTTAAAGATAATTCAAGTAAAATTATTGATACAATGGGAAGTAAACCAGTAATTGTATACAAAAATCCTTCAGAAAAACGCAAAGGAATAGTCATCGATATTTTCAAAAACAATGAAAGTATTATTGATGAACTAAGCTTTACAGAAATGAAAATTCAAAACGTACTTGATAGTGCATTTATGTATGCAATTTCATCAAATTAAGTATATTTTAAGCGATTTGTATAAAACTGCTGAGTTTTCAAACTGATTATTTTCCAAGCTCAGTTATACTGCAGTAAGTTGAACCCTTCATACAGTTTTTTGCTACTTCTGAAAGTTTGTATATTCCTATGTCGTTGAAGTATCCATTACCATATGAGATGAGTTCCTTAATGGTTTCATTATCACCATTCACAATTCTTTCGTAGAATGCAAGAGTTCTATCATACATTGGAGGAGAATCAGTTTTATGTACATCCAACTTGTATATGCGTTGCAGTTCCAAAAGTGTACTCATAACTTGTCCATTTGTCATGGGTGCTGCAGTTGGTTCAGTTGATTGATAACCTCGTTCTCCGCTAAAAAACCTATCGAGTTTTCTCACGCCTTCAATAAAATGGCCAGTAATTGCTGTTTGTTTACCCATTATAGGGTCACTATCAAACTCAACCCAATCATCTTTTGGTTCATTAAAATATACCATCCCATCAATTTGCTCTGACATAAAAAATGAAGGAAAGGGAAATTATAGGTTTTTTGTCACTAAATCAAAAAAAACACAAAGGTTATAGAGGGGATTTGAGTCGCATTGAAAAAATAATCTAAAGTTTACACGTAATCCCTAAAGATACGTCAATCTCAGTTATACTGTTGTAAGTTGAGTCTTTCATATAGTTCTTCGCCAGTTCCATAATTTTCCACGTACTGGTACCATCAAAGCTACCATCACCATACAACAAAAGTTCCTTAAGAGTTTCATCTTCACCTTGCATAATCATTTCATAGTGTTTTGGGTCTCTGTATGCCTGAGATGGTGCATTTTCAATTGTTTCTTGTTTAACTATACGTTGCATTCTCAAGAGGGTACTAAAAACTTGTCCGGCCGTCATAAGAGATTCAGTTGGTTCAGTATAACCTGAAGTCCTCGCACCATTAAAAAATGAGTCAAGCAAATTTAGGTCATTTTCAAAACACTCATCAAAAAAGCGAGGTCTACCAAATACAGGGTCTTCATCAAACACGCCCCACTTACCTTTGGGTTTATGAAAATATGTCATTTCATCAATTTGCTCGGACATGAAAAACAATGGAAAGATGAATTATAGTTTTTCTGTCACTAAATCAAAAAAAACAGTTGTTGATAAATTAAAGGTAAGGGTGCCGTAGGCACCCTACTGCGGCGTGAACTGACGCAACGGTTCTGCGACCGGCGGGATTTGAACCCGCGTTACCAGCTTGGGAAGCTGGAGTCCTAGCCAGACTGAACGACGGACGCAACATTAATTTTGGTGAAGCTTTTCTAAAAAGCTTCGCTGAACGACGGACGCAACTCGTTTCTTTATTGTAATTATTTTTAAGGTATGTTGTCAAACATCTTTGTGATTCAGGTATTATTTGATATTGATGGTACTTTACTCGATGTATTTGGTGCTCACACAGATTCGTATGTCAAAACGCTAAAGGACAAGTTTGGAGTAGATATTGATAGAGACCTAATAGAATCAATTTATGGCAGGCCGGAGAGCGATTGTTATAGAGTTCCACTAAAGTCCTTTGGAATCACAATAGGAGACAAGAAAATCAAAGAATTAATGGATTATAGAGCAGGTATATTTTTGGATTTCGTTAAACAGGGAATAAAAGAATTCGTTTTTGATGGTGTTTTTGAGACACTTGATTATTTACAAAGTAAGAATGTGAAGATGGCGTTTATATCCGGAAACTCGAGGCAGGTCGGGGAAGCATTACTCAAGTATTCAGGTCTTAGAAAATATTCAAAAACTGATGTTTTCGGCGGAGACCTTCTGCCAGGGGAACCAAGGTCAAGAATGATAGAGCTTGCAAAAGAAAAGGCAGGTTTTTCCGGTGACGTCTACGTAGTCGGAGATTCAATTCACGATATGATAGCTGCAAAAGAAACGAACAGTATTGGGATTGGAATTGATTTGTTTAAATCAACAAAAGAAGAATTAATTGAAAACGGTTCAGATTACACTTTTAGTAATTGGAAAGAGCTACACAGATTTTTTATTGAACTTTAAGTCTTTCAAGTCACTTAGTCTTTTAATTACTAAGTCAACGCCCTCAAAGTCAGCAACAGTTCTTGTTTCTAAGACTTTCAACGCAGTAATTCCAAAGCCTGCTTTTTTTGCTGCTGCGAGATTGGCAAGACCATCATCAACAATAACAACTCGGCTCAAATCATATTTTTTAGAAAGTTCTTTTGCAACAAACACCATTCCTTCTGGTTTTTTTGTTTTCATTTCAGAAGTAATGAAACATCTCTTGATTTTATTACTAACACCAAGTGCATCCAAAATATCTCTTGCCTTCGAGTAAAAATGTGTGTATATGTAAATGGGCTCACTAAATTCAAAAAAATCCTTGTCAAATGAATTCACACACATCTGAATGCATTGAGCCAGCGCATCTTCATAATTAACTCCAAACTTCTTCAAAATATTGGAAAAATCAAGCTCTGTAGCCTTACCAACACATAAATCATGATAAACCAGTTTAATCTCTGCATATTCTGAGGTATTCCGTTTAAACTGTGGTAAAAATCCTTTTTTGATAACGTGACCCTCATCTAAAATTCCACCAAACATGTCAAGTACAAGTGCATCCATATATGTTTTGATTAACCTTTTTTTAAAAGGTTATCAGACTGCCCATCATTCTTCACGCCCCGCGAAGCGGGGTCAGCATTGGAAGTTGTCATCACACAAAACCAATGGACAATGGTTTAAAACTCATAACTAAAACAGTAACATGATGCTTATTGCTCTCGGAGACACACATATTCCTAATCGTACAGATGCAATTGACCCTCAGATTCTTGAATTTATTGATGAAAAGATGCCGGAGGCAATTTTATTTACTGGGGACGCAACAGAGTATAGCACATTATTCCTTCTGGAAAAATTAGCTCCAGTCTATGCAGTTCGTGGAAATATGGATAAAGTTGATACACCAAAAATGCAGTCGTTGGAATTTGGAGGGAAAAAAGTTCTCCTTCTTCACGGGAACCAATTTGGCAGAGGAAATTATGATGACCTAATTACATATGCGAGGGGGCATGAAATATTAGTTTGTGGACACACCCACAAACAAGAACATTTTACAAAGGATGGGGTGCTCGTAGTTAACCCAGGTTCAGCAACAGGGGCCCCTGGGGCCGTTTCAACAGGGAATAAGACATTCACAACAATTATTATAAACGATGAAGTGGAAGTCGTAGAGTACGTGGTGAAAAAAGATGGCATTCAAAGCAAAGGGTCCAAGGGCAAGAAGTAGGCACAAACTGCGAAAAAAGGTTCGCGGCATGCCTAAAGTAAATAGTATGCTGAAGTCCTTTGAGATAGGAGACAAGGTCGCAATAGTCATTGAACCGAGTGTCCACACGGGTATGCCTTACCACCGATTCCATGGAAGAGTTGGGTCAGTGGAGAAAAAAAGAGGTGCCTCATACTTGGTAAGAGTAAAGGATGGCGGAAAAACCAAACTCCTGATTAGTCACCCCGTACATTTGAAAAAGGTGATGGGCTAATGTTCGGAGATATAGTAGAAAAAAAACCAATCAGTATAGCGGAAGCAAATGAGATACTCGCAGGTATAAAGAGGAAGAAGAACTACGAGCAAAATATTGCATTCGAGTATTCTGCAAAGTTTTCTAAAATGAAAACTGACAAAGCAACTAAACTATTTGATGAGTTGAACCACGCTGGAATTCCCCGTATAAAACGAAGAAATATAATCAAATTAATTGACATCATGCCAAGTACTCCAGAGGAACTAAGGGCAGTTTTTGCCAAGGAAGACCTCTCATTGAGCAAAGAAGATACCGAGAAGGTATTGGAGATTCTTACCAAATATAGGTGATTAAATGGAAAAAGCAGTTGTATTAGATATATTGCCAAGTGGAGCCCCTTTCACTTTGTCTCAGAATGTGGACTCTCAATTAAGGCGAAGAAACATCCGGGTTGTCAGAGGTGGCTACTTGACCACACCCATCGCATTTGCAATGTCTATAGAGAGATTTTTTCTTATGGTGGTAGTGATTTCACCAGACAAACAAGTTAAATTTGGTGACGAGGTTGATTTGGCCGATACAACAACCATTGCCGCATGGGCAAGAATAACTCGAAGTGATTTGAGCTCAGCTGCAAAGTCTGAACTCAGTTCTGCTCTTGATAAAATAATTAGTGAGAATGAAGATAGATTCACCAATTTTTTCAATAAGGCTTCCCCAATTACTACGAGACTTCACAGTCTTGAATTAATTCCCGGTATAGGGAAAAAACATATGTGGGACATAATTGAGAACCGAAGAAAGCCATTTGAAAGCCTGTCCGACTTGAAAGAGAGATTGCCATTAATCTCAGACCCAAGGAAAGGAGTTAAAGAACGAATTCTAAAAGAATTAGAAGAAAAAGAAAAGTACTACTTATTCATTCTTCCACCACGGAGGTAATCGAAATACTTATATTCAAACATAGAGGTGTGAAATGTGGAGTTTAGGCACAGAGTTCGCGTGGCTGCAACGGAATTGAGGGGAAAAATGCCAGTTAAATTGGCGTTGACCAAGGTAAAGGGCGTTGGGCCTGCAATTGCTAATGCAATATTAACTATTCTCAAAATTGACCCAAAGAAGCAGATGGGGACCTTCAACGATGAGGAGCTTGCAGCACTTGAAGAATTTGTAAAAAATCCTCAAGGAATTCCATCTTGGTCAGTAAATCGGCAAAAAGACCCATTTACAGGCAAAGACGAGCACCTTGTAAGCTCCGATTTGGATTTCAGACTCAAAACAGATATCGATTATATGAAGAAAACTAAGAGTTACAGAGGTATGCGACACGCTTTTGGGCTTAAGGTTAGGGGCCAACGAACAAAGAGTACAGGTAGACGAGGAAAGTCCCTTGGTGTACGAAGAAAAAAGGGTGTTAAACAGTGAAAAGACAAAGAAAACGATTTACGAGACCATTTAAGCGGTGGGACAAGACGCGACTCGACGCAGAATCAAAAATTATGAAAACTTATGGTCTAAAAAATAAGAAGGAGCTTTGGAGGGCGGAAGAAACTATTAGAAAATTCCGTTCACGAGCAAGACGACTCTTTACTGATGAAGCTGGAAGGACTGAATTGTTTGGTAAACTCACAAAACTTGGACTCTTACAGAATGATGCAACACTCGACGATGTTTTAGGACTAAGGGTTGAGGCAATTCTTGAAAGACGCCTACAGACACTCGTATTTAGAAAGGGGCTCGGAAACACACAGAGTCAATCAAGACAATTAATATCACACAGGCACATAAAAGTTGGAGACGCAATTTTAGATATTCCTGGCCACATCGTAACTATTGGTGAAGAACCTGGAATAGCATACTCAAACGGCTCACCAGTAAATGATGCGAGCCATCCAATAAGGGCGGTTGCAAAGAAGGAAGCTGAAGAAAAGCCAAAAGAAGCTACAAAGAAACCGGAAGTACCTCAAAAGAAAGAAGAGACAAAGAAAACCAAAGACAAACCAAAGAAGGAAGAAGTGAAAAAAACTGAAGAGAAAATCAAGGTTGAAGTAGCTGAGACTGAAAAGCCTGAAGTTAAAAAAGAAGAGAAAATTAAGGTTGAAGTAACAGAGACTGAAAAACCCGAAGTCAAGAAAGAAGAGAAGACCAAGGTTGAAGTAACAGAGACTGAAAAACCCGAAGTCAAGAAAGAAGAGAAAATCAAAGTTGAAGTAACTGAGACTGAAAAGCCAAAAGAAAA
>JAAOXX010000063.1 GCA_018221025.1 Candidatus Altarchaeota archaeon
AACTTACCAAGTCGTATGTACGCGTCATATTCTTTTTTCAACGAGATACAGGGTACTTTGAGCTCATGAAACTTAACTGTGATTTTGTCTTTGAAGTCTTCGGTTTCACCCCACAAGTCTCCCCCGGGGTCATAGCTTTGCAAATCGCCAATCACCTCAACTTCACAACCATTAACATTGAACTTCCCAAACCAGCTTCTAAACTTCTTATTCTCAGAAAGCTTCACTGGCTCAACTACAAAATTTGCCAAGATGCCATTCAATGCAAGTGCACCCTCTTTTGTAGTTAAAATATCAATATCTCTGGCGTGTATATCAATTCCTTGAAGTGCAAGATTGGTACTACCAATTACCATCCAATTAATCTTGTGTCCTCTAACTGCTTCTAAAATCGTCTTTAAAGCATCATAATTCTTTTTAGGAAGCACAAAATCACTTAGACTGTGAATTTATATCCTTAATTTTTACAGTAGAGCCCCTAATTCTCCCAACATAGCTTAAAGTTGTTCACTTTGTGAACAGGGGGGCGTTTTCTGTGGTTCTTGTTCACAGGGTGAACAGTTATAAATCTCCTTCACACCCTGTGTTGTGGAAATCCTATTGAATAATGCCCTCGATTTCTTCGAAACTGCGGAGGAGAAAAACAGCGAAAGCAAATTCACTGTGGCTGTTGTTAACTATTTCAAAGCCCTCATTTCACTCATTGATTACGGTCTTTTTTCAAAAAAAGGTATTTTTCCAAAGAATCATGAAGAGCGGTTCAAAATGTTACAACACATTTTTCCCGGTTTATTGGGAATTGTAAGGGATTCATACGGGTCTTACCGGCGCGCATATTCTGAGAGATTAGACCATGAAGATGCGGGCTTTCTTCGGGAGGAGGTGCTTAAAGTTGCAAAAGAAATTGGAGTTCTTGAAAAATTTTCTAAGTGAAGAGGGAGTACTGGACATCTTAGTCTTTGGTTCAAGTGTGAGGGAAAACCCACGGCCAAAGGATTTGGATGCTTTGATTTTATTTGACAAGAAAAAGGATTTTACTCTTGCTTCAACAATGAGAGATGGAGGAGTATCTATCGAATTGTTAACCTACGATGAAATCAAAAAGATGAATCCCGTCCTGAAAGAAAACTTATTCAGTGAAGCCATAAGTCTCAGGTGGGGTACTTCATTTATTGGAACCCTCGGTTTTAAACCATTTGAAGTCTTCTATTATTCATCACCAGAAAAAGGAAAGAGAAATTTTTATTTTGAGTTTTTTGGAAGAGGAAAAGCCAAAGGTATTCTTAAGCTTGCAGATGGTTTCAGACTTTCAAATGGCGTGGTCATAGTACCAGTTTCAAAATCGGACATCATAAGGGAATTCTTCAAAGTCAAAGTCATTTCATTTTACTCCTTCCGAACTCTGATTCAAGATTCCAAAAGTGGTGTATTGAAAGAACATTCAATAAAGGAACTCGCAGGTACATACTGAAAGAACCAATATCAAAAAACAAGCTTACTCGGACTTAAAATTTATATCTTTGATTTTCACAACAGAACCCATTGTTATTCCAACTTCTTTAGCAACTCCTGCTTTGAACTCTAGTACGTATTTCGCCTTCCCCATATAAGGTTTACAGAGCACCCTGCACGGCTGAGCATTTTCAACCAGTTTTGTGACCTCATACTCCGCATTCAAGAATACTATATCGAGCGGAGTCTTAGTTCCCTTCATCCAGAAAATCTTGGTTCCATTTTTTGGAAAGTCAAATAACATGGCTTCATCGTCTTTCACAATTCGATTCTTGAAACCGTGCTGCCATCGTTCAACATTGTCTGCGGTGAGCAAAGTAAAGTTATGTCCATTAATGGTTGTATTATATGTTGGAAAATTCGTTGGAATCTGCAAAACGGAGTCGGCAATAGCTGCAGGTAACAAAAGCAACCCAATTAAAAAATCAAATAATCCCATAAGAAAGAAAGCTGTGTCGTTATATATGCATTAAGCTACTAATTAGGTGCTAGAAGTCGAACTGCGAAGTTTTGTTACAGAAGCCAGATTTCAAGAACTAATTAGATTTTTCAATGCAAATGGAAAATTCGTTAAAGAAGAAAATCAAGAAACACATTATTTTGATACGCCAGTAGACCTGAGAATACAGAAGGGACAACACAGTGCAAAACTCTGGTTGAAGAAGGGAAAAATGCACGATGAACAAAGAGAAGAAATAGAACTCCATTTTAGCCCAAGTGAATTCGACAAGGCAAAGGAGTTAATTAATGCGCTTGGATACGACACCAAAATCAAATGGCTCAGAAGAAGACAAGTGTTTGATTGGGAAGGCATCACAGTCTGCCTCGACCACACTAAACAGTATGGCTTCATAATTGAATTAGAAAAAATGTGTAGCAAGGGCGAAGAAGAACTAGCATTAGAAGAATTGAAAGGAAAAATGAGAAAACTCAAAGTAGAAATAACACCGAAAGAAGAGTTTGAAAGTCGTTTTAGAGAGTATGAAAGGAACTGGAGAAAATTGCTTAGCCCTTAAATATATCAAATACAAGTCTTTACATGGCCTATGGCGGATACAGTTATATTGAAAAATACAGACCAAAAAAGGACGACTTCATCACAGTCTTGTGGATGAAGGGAACAGTTCCATTTGAAAAACTAGCCGAGGCATTAGCTGCCGAGAGTTCAGTAGGAACTTGGACAAAGCTGTCAACAATGAATGATTTTGTCTGGAAAAAACTACGGGCAAGAATTTTCAAAACAGTTAAGGTCACAAAGAATTCTGGATTCGCATATATTGCATATCCCTACGAACACTTCGATTCAAAAAACATCCTTCAAATTCTCGCAAGTATAAGGGGGAATATTTATGGTATGAAAGAAATGACAGAGCTGAAGCTTCTTGACTGGATAATTCCTGAAAAATTCCAAAAACAATTCCCTGGACCCAAAGTAGGAATAAAGGAAATAAGAAAAATCACAGGAGCAAAGAAACGCCCGCATGTCGGAACCATTGTAAAACCAAAGGTTGGATTATCCCCACGTGAATGGGCAAATGTCGCCGAGCAAGCATTTATGGGTGGACTCGATATGGTTAAAGATGATGAAAATCTTGTCGACCAGAAATTCTGCAGATGGGAAGACCGAGCCCTGAGAGTAATTAATATTGCTGAAAAAGTAAAGAGTGAAACTGGCGAAGGAAAAATTTATGTTCCAAATATTAGCGACTCATCATCAAGAATGCTTGAGCGAATAGATTTCCTTGAAGACCATGGATGGAAAATGGCAATGATTGATGTCTACGTAATGGGACTTGCCGGATTAGAAGATGTATTAAAGGAGCTTCACAAAAAGAAATTCCTTGTTCATGCACACCGTGCAGGACACGGAGCAGAAACCCGTGGACCATGGGGAGTTGGATACGCATTCTGGGAAAAAATTTACAGACTCTTCGGAGTCAGTTCACTCCACACTGGAACCGGGGTAGGAAAAATGGAGGGTTCAAACCTCGAAATAAT
>JAAOXX010000002.1 GCA_018221025.1 Candidatus Altarchaeota archaeon
GGACCAAGGGGGGAAAACTCTACCCATTGAAAGATACGTAGTTTTTTTGAGTAAGTTGGGGGGGGTTTGTGAAAAAAGTTTGGACAGGATATCTCGTTTAGCCAACATTGATGATGTGGCTTCCAATTCCGCATATGTTTTCGCAAGAATGGCGTAGTCCATTTAGGAAATGGGAAAGCAGACTTAAAACGATTTTGAAACAGTTACCAATATAATTTTACTCAGGGAGAAATAGTGTGGAAGCCAAAGACGCCATTCGAAAGAGAAAATGTGTTAAAAAATATCTAAATAAGCCCGTTTCTACAAAACTGCTGTTTGATATTCTCGACTGCTCAAGATGGGCCCAAACTGCATTAGGTGCACAGAGTTGGGAATTTGTAATAATTAAAGACCCGAAAAACAAGAATCTTTTAGCATCTGCAGCAGAGCAAGAATGGATTGCTTCCGCTCCGGCACTAGTTGTAGTATGTTCAAACTTAGAAAGAATTGAATTTACACTAAAAAGGGAACCAACGGAATTTTCAATAATGGAAATATCTGCCGCAGTTCAGAATATGCAGATTGCTTCGAGGTCTCTTGGTCTTGGAACGTGTGCTGCATTCCTTTTTGACCGTCAAATGGTTGCAAAAATAATAAAGACGCCAAAGAAAGTCATGCCGCTGTCAATAG
Source organism: Candidatus Altarchaeota archaeon (assembly GCA_018221025.1). Taxonomy (GTDB): domain Archaea; phylum SpSt-1190; class SpSt-1190; order SpSt-1190; family SpSt-1190; genus JAAOXX01. Next base: position 670 of record JAAOXX010000002.1, read on the forward strand.
TGGCTTTAGGTTATCCTAAAGAGTTTCCAGAAAATGAAAGGGCGCCATTAAGTGAGTTTTTACACGAAGAAGAGTTCGGAAGGGCTCCAGAAGAGGAAGTACCCAAGAAATATAACAAAAAATGGCAACGTAATGCATTAATTCATATTCTCAGCTAATTAGGAGCAACTTTTAAATACCAAGATGGTTGTTGTAATTATAATGTGGTGATTGATGGTGATAATTCCTCGAAAAGTGGTTGATAGAGTAAAGCATTTCATTGGACTTAATTTATATGAGACCCAGATTTGGTTAGCACTATTAAGTCATGGAGTCGCAACTGCCGGCGAGTTAGCAGAAGCTGCTGGAGTCCCACGATCAAGAAGTTATGATATTCTCGAGAGTCTTTCAAAGAAAGGACTAGTAGTTGTAAAATCTGAAGGAAGACCACTCAAATACATGTCAGTTGCTCCAAAGCAAGGACTCGACAATTTGAAACGATACTATGCCATGTCTTCAGAAGGTGTTAAAGATGACCTCGAAGGACTAAAAGAGTCAAGTGTAATTGGGGAACTATCAGACATCTTCAGAAAAGGTGAGATGGTAATGGAACTTCCCGAACTCATTGGTTTAGTTAGGGAAAAGAATAATGTCTTCGCACACTTGTCAACATTACTCAATAGGTCTAAGACATCAATCAAAATTATGGCAACACCACACGACGTTTCAGAACTGAATTCATTCTATATGAGTGGAATTAAGGAAGCAAAAAGCCGAGGCGTAAAGGTTCAAGTGCTTGTCCCTACAGGGACAGATTCGGGTGAACTTGCAAAGTATGCCGAAGTTAGGGAAATTGAAAGACCAATCTCAAGATCTGTTGTAATTGATAGTAAAGAAGCACTTGCGATGTTTATGGATCCAGGAGCCGTGCATCCAACTTTTGATGCAGGAGTCTGGGTAAACAGCACATATGTTGCAAAAACTATGGACAGGTTATTTGAGGAGGCCTGGAACGAGTGACTAAATGCAAAACTTGTAGATTTTGGTCAAGAAATTGGAGATGTTTGTTTTTCAAGTTTGAACCTCCATCATCGCCGGAAGATATTCAGTGTAAAAACTATGCCAATAGAGGTTAGTGTCTCTTCTTCTTTTTCTTACCCATTTAATGGTGCGAATTGGCAGATTAAAAAGGTTTTTTCTGATTTTGGTCAAGCTCCCGTCACGCAAAGCGTGATTTTCTAAAAAGTTTGAAAGCTGGGAATGGGATTTGCGCCCATGTAAAGCAGATCTGCAATCTGCCGCCTAGCTACTCGGCCATCCCAGCAGATTAGCACTTAGACAAGTACATGTTTCAATTAAAAGTTTGTTGTCCAAAATCAGGACCAATACCCCTACCAAGTCCTGTCGAAGGCAGAACAAAGTGATCAAACTTCTTGAAGTTTGAGTGGGGCCACCCGGATTCGAACCGGGGACCTACGCCGTGTAAGGGCGGTGTCATAACCGACTAGACCATGGCCCCCAATATGTTTCTGTTATGACTTTCTTAAAAGCTTGTTGCTCAACAATTTAAACTGTCACGATTGACGAGACCGTGAAGGGTTTAAGTGAGGCCGTTGTGGCAGAACGGCTCAAAATCTACGGGACTAATGAAGTCCAGTCCGTAGACAAGTGGAAAACCCTCAGAATGATAATTAATCCATTTAGAGACGCCCTTGTCATTTTACTCCTGTTCGCAGCAAGTTTGAGTTATTTTATTGGTGAAACTCTCGATACGGTCTTAATAGTTTCAATAGTCATACTAAACGGAATTATTGGTTTTTTTCAGGAGTATAAGGCAGAAAAAACAATTGAAAGCATACGGGAGAGGCTGCGTTCATTTGTTAAAGTCAGACGGGATGGGGAAACTAAGGAAATTGACTCACGTTTCTTAGTTCCGGGCGACATCGTTTTGTTAGAGGCGGGAGAAAAAGTTCCAGCCGACGGGACTGTAGTTTTAGGGGAATTAAGTGTTGATGAGTCGATGCTCACAGGAGAAAGTCTACCAGTAATGAAAGGACACAAGGAAGAAATCTATGCAGGAACCCTAATTGTGAAAGGAAAGGCAACCATTGAAATTACTGGAACGGGAATGAATACAAAGATTGGAAAAATTTCCGAGATGTCGGAGGGAACATCAACCACACCATTCCAGGAAAAATTAAAGGAACTCAGTACATTCTTGGGAAAAATTGTGATAGGGATTTCCGTAGTAATTGTGGCAATTGGACTCTTCCAAGGAAACGAGGTATTGGAAATGGTTGAGTTAGGGATAAGTCTTGGTGTTGCCGCAGTTCCCGAAGGATTGATTATTTTATCAACAATGTGTCTTGCAATTGGCGTCAAGAAGATGGCAGACCACAAGGCAATTGTTAAACGACTCCCTGCAGTTGAAGCACTCGGCTCCATTGATGTTTTGTGTGTGGACAAAACCGGAACCATTACTGAAAACCAATTAGTTGTAAAGGAGTCTCGAGGAGATGATGAAGCTTCAAAAATTGCTGCATCACTCACATCTCAAGAATTAAATGACCCTCTTGATTTAGCTCTGCGTGAATGGGCAGGAAACAAAAATCCCGAATCATTCGAACCATTTGATTCAGATAAAAAATATGCAATGGCTTCCCTCAAAGGTAGAATTTATGTTAAGGGCGCTCCTGAAATAATTGCAAAATACTGTAAAAACCTTCCGGCTGGTTTTGAAGACGATGTACACGAGATGGCTTCCCATGGTCTGAAAGTGATTGCAGTAGCATCTGGGATATCAGAGGGAACCTTTGATTTTCACGGACTTATTGGGCTATATGACCCCCCTCGCAAAGGAGTTGCTAAGATTATTCAAACCGCTAAAGACATGGGTATTGAAATCAAGATGATAACAGGAGACCACCCAGAAACTGCGCGAGCAATTGCCACAAGAGTCGGAATAACCGGAGCAGTAGTAGACTTAGAAGGCACTGAATTTTCAGAAGATGATGTTGAAAAAGCAGAAGTTTATGCGAGGGTTACTCCTGAAGACAAGCTTCGAATTGTTCAGGCACTTCAAAAAAAGGGATTAAAGGTTGGGATGACTGGAGACGGAGTAAATGATGCGCCTGCACTAAAAAAGTCAAATATAGGAATAGCCCTTGGCTCAGGAACAGATATTGCCAAAGAAGCTGCAGACATGGTTTTATTAGATGATAATTTGAGTACAATTATTGAAGCCGTCCACGAGGGACGAAGTGTGTTTTTGAATGTTAGAAAGGCAACGCAGTATCTACTTAGTATGAACGCTGCCGAAGTCCTGTCAATATCTATTAGTATGATTTTTGGAGTCGTATTATTCAAACCTGCCCAAATTCTTTGGATGAATCTTGTTACAGATAGTTTGCCGGCTTTGGCATTTGCATATGATTCGAATCCTGCAAAGGAAAAAAACAAAACTATTTTGACGAAGAAAATTTGGGCAAAGATTGGGGCCGCCGGTTCAATTCTTGGACTCGGCGCTGTGGGTTCATTCTTGCGATGGGGAAAAGCTGCCGCACTAAACACCTTGATTTATTCGGAAATTGCATACCAACCCATTGTTCGCAAAAAATACAAATCAACTGGGATAAAAATCGCAATGGCTTTCTTAATTGTTACAGTAGCAATACAACTCGCGTCAACTCAGTATATTGGTAGTTACCTTGGGCTTAGCTTCCCTGGAGCCGAACTTTTGGTAGTGCTTGCCTCAATGGGAATTTTGAGTTTCGTATAGCCAGTGAAGTTTTTAAACACAAAACGTGAAGCTATAGGTAGGGCCCATAGCTCAGCCTGGTTAGAGCGCTGGTCTGATAAGCCAGAGGTCCAGGGTTCGAATCCCTGTGGGCCCATTTAACTTTTAAGAAAAGTTAACAAAATAGTCCCGCCTTTGGCGGGACATTGGGGATACAA
>JAAOXX010000064.1 GCA_018221025.1 Candidatus Altarchaeota archaeon
ATCTACGCCAAGATAACTGGGGACACTACTCCTCTTGCAATCTTTGTAGGAATAATTTCTTTGATTTTTATGTTTGACTTCATCAATTTCCTTCTCGGAAAACTCAACACTTAGATGAAGAGAAGTGTCAATAAGGCCATTGAGAATGCAGGGGTCATTGGGACGCCTGACTTGACAAGCAGGTTTCCTTTGCCGTGTTTTTTTGCCCATGCCTCTTCTTTTTTACCAATTGGAAGAGTAGCTTTAATTGTTCTGCCCTTAATCACAAGGTCTTCAAGAATCCAGTCGTCTTCTTCCAAGTCCTTTACTTTCTTTTCAATTACAAATAGGTCTTCGACATCCTTACGAGTCATAAGAATCAGAATAATCCAAGTAATTCCAATCAATGGCAGATTTTGAAGTGGGTTTATCATAAGAATCAAGTTTGAAACAAGGACTGCTGCCGATAATTTGAGGTGTTTCAAATAAAACTTGTGGCGAATAAAAAAATAAAAATAATATATGATTCCGAGGAGTCCCGCCCAAACTAAAGAAAATATGAAAAAATTTGGCCAAAAGCTTTCGAATGCCGGGGACATCAATGATGAGGCTACTGCCATCAGCCACATGTCGCCACTTGCCCAGTGACGCGCATAGTAAAGTGCCCCTCCAATAATAAATGCAAGAACTGTAGTTTGAAGTGCCTGAAGGAAAAAACTGAAGTTTCCAATTTGAATTCCATAGGCTAACCAGCCCGCTAGTCCGGCCGGCACAGAATACTTCACAAGTTTCTCTGGGAGATACGTTGTCAAAAAATCCACCGCAGACGAGTAGAACACAACGAAAAAACCGGCGAATACGAGTAAGATGGGGATTACCATAGACGTCGCTTTGCTTCAATTATATCTTCCTTTCGGACGGTTTTTCGCTTGTTTTCAGAGGCAACAACGAGAGCTTCTTCAATTATTAGGTAGCCAATCTCCTCTGTGACTTCCCCTAACGCTTCTGCAGCATCATTGCCCACCCTGTTTCCTGTACCCCTCAAAAGCTTCTTGAACGGTGCAATTGCGAATACTTCTGCCATAGTTTAGTGTTTCAAGAAAATATTTAAGCATTGGCTTCGGCGTTGGCTTAAACATATTAATCCCTGTGGGAACCAAGAATGTGGAAACTGAACTAGACACCTCTAAGACGGCTGCAAAGAATGCGAGTGAGTTATTCAGTGCTGCAAAGAAACTCGATAGTAAAGTAAAAAAAGCGAAAGAAGTATTGAAAGAACTCAATAAACGGCTTGAGAAGATTGAAATCAGCGTGATTGAGGAAAAGGATGTGCTAAAAGTCAAGAAACAGCGAGAATGGTATGAAAAGTTCCGTTGGTTTTATTCGAGCACGGGAAAGTTGGTTTTGGGTGGAAGGGATGCAACAAGCAATGAGGTTCTCATGAAAAAGCACGTAGAGGATGAAGAGTTGTGTTTTCACGCAGATATTTCAGGAGCGCCATTTTTTGTAATAAAGGGTGAGCCGGATGATGTGACAATTAAAGAGGCAGCCCAAGCAGCTGGGATATTCTCAAAGGCATGGCCCAGGGGGCTTGGTGTTGTTGGGGTATTCTATGCTCCACGAAAACAATTTACAAAGAAAGCACCAAGTGGTGAGTACATTGGAAAAGGGGCATTCATGATTTATGGCAAGAAAGACTGGGAAAAGGTGGAGTCAAAGGCGGCTATTGGTGTGAAAGACAAAAGGGTTACTTGTGGTCCCCCGTCTGCTATTGAAAAATGGAGCGACCATTTATTGATGTTAGAACCCGGAGACAAGAAGCCCGGAGAAATTACAAAGCGAACTGCAAAAATTCTTGGCGTCGAGCCGAATGAGATTCAGCGTTGCCTTCCGGCAGGTCGTTCAAAATTTATAGGAAAAAAATAAAAAAAGAGTGTGAAGAATCAGAATCTTCTCTGATCTTCAACAAACTTATCGGACACATTGTTTTCAGTGTTGGCTTCAACTTTCTCTTCAGTAAGTTCAATTGTACCATACCGTCCAGTGTTTAAGCGCATAGAGTTTCTGAATGTACTAACGTACCCGTTCTTGACTATGTAAGTAGCACCCACTTCGATACTGTCTATTGCGTCGTCCCAAAGAGATAACAGAATTGAGCCAGTCGCATCCCCTACGAGGAACTCAGCAACCCTGTGTTGCTTGCCTGTGGCCTTTGCCGTAACTTCTCTTTCTTCTCCTTTCTCTACTATATTTACCGTCAACTCAACTCCCCTTGCTCGAGGAGAGAGTTCTTCAACTGTTCCCATTTTATTTCACCTGTATTGACCCACTTCTGTGTGGGTTCTGTAGTCACAACAGTAATAACCCATTAAAAACTTAACGAAAGTGGTGCCATAATCAATTTAACTCAGTTTGTCAATTGTTTAGATGTTTATCAAAGGCTCGAGAGTTGCGGAATTTATGAAGGGAATTGAGAATGAGCAGATTCAATCGGCTGGTGTTGATATCAC
>JAAOXX010000065.1 GCA_018221025.1 Candidatus Altarchaeota archaeon
CTTTCTTCCCCCGTATCCTGACAGAGAGCTTCCCGCTTTTCTTTTCTTTTTCTCCTACAACGACAACAGCACTGCACCATTCGCCCTCGGCCTCGCGAATCTTTTTTCCGACTGATAGGACTCGGTCGTCGATGTCCACTCTGACATTAGTTTTCAGGAGTTCGTTGGCAAGTTCTTCAGCGTACGGCAGGAATTCATCGGAAATGGGTGCGACCCTCACTTGAACAGGGCTTAACCAAAGTGGAAACTGGGGAACACGCCCGGCTTTCTGGTCAAGAGCAGCTTTTTCCAACAGTGCGTACATCACCCGTTCTATCGCCCCTGATGGGCTACAGTGCAAAATCAAGGGGTGCTGCTGTTTCCCGTTCTTGTCCGTGAACGTAATGCCATACCTTTCCGCGTTTTCTACATCTATCTGGTCCGTACTCAAAGCAGATGCCTTGTCCAGAGTGTCCACGAAATTAAACTCGTACTTCAACACGAAATAGAAAAGCCGTTCGTCCCAGAGCTCAAGGAGAACGGGCTTTCCAAGTTTCTTGACGAGATCAACAATAAATTTCTTGTTCTTTTCGAAGAAGTCTTTCGTTGTCCTTAAAGCCATTTCCACATCGCTGTTCGCAATGCCAATGTTATCTAAGATGTTTAGCGACAAGTCAAACCGCACTTTGTACTCGTCTATCGCTTGCTCCATGTCAGCGACCATTGCATGTACGTCAGGCATCGTGAATGCTCGCAACCTCCTCAACCCCATCAATTCTCCGGACTGCTCTTTCCTGAAACTGTATCGCGTCAACTCGTATATTTTGAATGGTAGGTTCCGATAACTAAAGGTCGCGTCATGCGCCATCAGGAACTGTCCGAAGCAAGCCGCGAACCTCAAGAAAAAAGTTCTCTTGTCCGATTCAATCTGGTACTGCCTCGCAGGGAACTTCTGCAAGTACTTCTTCAGCGTTGGGTGCTGAATGTCATACATGATTGGCGTCTCAACCTCCATTCCCCCATACTCCGCTACTCTCTCGGAAACATAATCTTCAATCAGGCTCTTAATCAGCCTACCTCTTGGGTAATACCTCAGATTCCCGCTGTCAGAAGCGGGCTCGTGGTCTGCCAACTCCAGTTTCCTCATCAATTTGATTTGGGATGACTCTTCCTTCACTATCCTAGACTTCTTTTTTTCGTGGAGGGCAAACTTCTTCAGATTATTGTGGTTCTTGTAATTGAACTTGTCAACGTCATGGAGCTCTCCTTCCGGCGTCAGTATGTGCCAATAAGAAGTCATTTTCCTCTCTTTTTTCAGCAATTCTGACTCCGCATTTTCCTTCCCAGGAACGATTTCTCTTCCCAATTCCGCGAGAGGGTGACCCTTCACAGAAATATTGAATGATTTGTACCAACCAAAAGGAGCGAGGTAAACATTTTCACCAAGCAGTGACTCAATTTTCTTCATGAGCTTCAATGCTTCATCGGGGCTTGAGGGGCTTGTTGTCAAGTGCACCCATGGATAGAGCACTACTCGCTTTGCCTTGACTTGATTGAGAACCTTTGTTATTTCGTCAACAGTTTTTTGCGCAACTTCGTCCACGTTTCCCTCATCGCATTTTTCTGCCGCAGAAAACACAACGAGACAGTCCTCGATGCGCTTTTTTTCTTTCTTGATTTCTTCCGCTGCCTTAATTGCCTTTGTCTTCGGCTCGAACTCTATGAAGTCAGAGTGCAAAGTTATAATTCTCATTTCAAGAACCTCTTATACTGATAGTGTTTTTAAGCCTTATCAATAAAAAACCATGTGGCGAATTCCACAGAAGTTCCTTGGTAACTGAATTTCAGTCGTTAGGATATATCCGGGACCCATTGCTCTTTTTTAATGATGGTATTCATAACTAAATTGTGTTCTTCAGAAGACCAAAGCAAAAACAGCCAAATATGAGTAAATGGTACGCTCTTATAGAAGAGGCGAAAGGACTTGCTGGTAGAATCAAGGGAGTCTCATCAAAAGCTCCAGACTTAGAAGGACCATTACAAATAGGAAAGTATCTTGAAACAGAAGTTCCGATTCATGAGATAGAATCAAATGAAAGTTGTATAGAGGTTCCGGAAGGCATAATCATCATGCCACACGGTTATACTCATATCAGCTTGGATCTTACAAAATTGCCTGAAGACTTCAGGAAGACCCCAATTTTGAGTGTGCATTCCACATCTACATTTGGAAGGTGTGGGATAAACATAACTCATGAACAAGGAGAGTACCAAAAACTATTGGGCATGAAAAAACTCCCAAAAAAATTGAGAGTGGTTGCAGAAAATTTTGGTCCGGTTCCAGTAATGATAAAAAAGAACGATCCTGTGCGGGTTGTTAATATGATTGAAACAATGCTTTCGCATGGTAAATTGCCAAAGACAAAACCCAGGACAGATGCGGTTGGAAGCATGATTGAACTGCATGCTGGAAATGAACTGCTGGTGCTGGATCCAAAGAAGTTGCCTATCTTCAAACTTCAGCATAGGGAATCAAAAAGAACAGGAGAAGTCCCGGTATTGATTCCCAATAAAAAAGTGTTGGCAAGTGCATATTCCACCGAAAAGTTGCCAAAAGAAGGAATTAAATTGAGGGCAGGACAATTTGTTGTATTTTCAGTGAAGGAGCAAATCAAGATGCCAAAAACGAGTGTTGGGCAAGTGCATAGTGCACATGATAATTTAGCTCATGCCACTTCTGTTTGGGTTCATCCCGGATGGGAGGGAAGGCTAGCATTGGAATTCAGGACAATCAATCCTGTGACAATAAAACCCGGCGATACTGTAGCGATGATGTCGATGCATAACCCACAAAAAGATATGAGTAAAAAACAGTATTCTGGTAAATATCAGAGACAAAAGCATATCATTCCAAAGTAAACATATTTAAAGCATATGACGCAAAACAGAGTTACAATCCCCACTTAGCATAGTTCGGTAATGCGGCCGGCTGTAGATGGTTTGTGTGCTTTCGAGCGCCGAACCGGCCGTCACCGGCAGATCCCCTGTTCAAATCAGGGAGTGGGGACCA
>JAAOXX010000066.1 GCA_018221025.1 Candidatus Altarchaeota archaeon
CACAAGTGGACTTTGTGCATGCACTTAATATATATTTCGCTTACTGGCTATTTTGAGTTAGACATTTGACGTCTTTTTAGTATAATTATGCTTTTATGTTACTTCAATAAACAAGATTATGGAAAATTTCAAGGGAAAGATAGAGTCGCTCATTTGGCAGCATCACAATATCTTGTATATGATTATTAAATTGGAAAAGAAAATGAATCTGGAAATTGGAAGATTTATCAAACTCAATTATAAGGGAGTTGAACGCTCATATACAGTTTGTAATTTTGGAAACACTGACGTCCTCGAACTATTTATTAAGATGAAAGAAGGTGGAGAAATGAGTCAAAAATTTGAGATTTCAGAAGTTGGAGATGAAGTTTCTGTAACTGGACCATTCAAGGAAGCAGATTTTTCTGGAAAAAAAATAATCGGAATTGGTGGAGGCTCTGGAATGGCGGCATTTATTTCTCTGATTCGTGATGCTGAAAAGAAAAAAGATAGGGATGTTGTAATGTTTGTCAGTTCAAAGAAACTTGTAGAGGTTGGATTTTTAGGAGAGCTCCAGAAATTGAAACATTCAAAGGCTATTATCACACTAACAAAGGAGAAGTCAGAAGGTTGTGAGTCCGGTCGAATTACTAAGGAGATGATAATCCGTCACATTGACCCAAAAGACTATCAAATTTTCATATGCGGACCAAAGTCATTCACAGTAGCAATTGGTGAAATTCTCAAAGAATACAAACCGCATTTGATGATGTGGTAATTTTCAATTTTTGGTCGAGTTTCCCGATCCGTCGGGACGGGTTTCTAAACTCCTTGAATCGTGCCGGTGAGAAAAACGAACCGGCACTTTTGATTAAACTTTTTAAACGTTTATATGCGCCAACCGGGATTTGAACCCGGGCTGATGGCTTGGCAAGCCACTGTCATACCATCCTAGACTATTGGCGCTCGTTATAATGTGGGGATTATTGTTTTAAAACGTTTTTTGTGTCTAGCCCTTAAATAATTTGAGTTTGGAGAAATTTTCTCTCTCGGCCTCCTCAAAAAGCAAAATTATCTTTTTAATTTCTTCGTCAATTTTAGGAATGATTTTCTTCTCAAGAGCATTAAATCTCCTCCTCGTTGAGTCTATTTCATTCAGTATTCGTTTGACACCAACTTCGGTATTCACAAGTTCAAGTCCTTTTTTTATCAGAGCTTCGTATTCTTCCTTAGTCTTATTGACTCTCAAGGAAACGGGCAAAGGGGACACAATATGTATTTCTTCTTCCAGACGGGTGCTTGGTATTTTCACCCCCATAACATTTTTTATTGAGAGGCTCGCATCAATTTCAGAAGGTGTAGATTCACTAATTATTTGTATGATTGGGATGCCGTCATATGCAACTGCAAGCACCATTGCACTTCTTGCAAGCTCATAGCGTTTCGAGAAGTCTTCTCTCGCCTTAAGAACATCGCCAACTCGATTTTTTAGTTCGAGCACCAATGCATCTAATTTTTTCTCCAGAATACCCTTACTCGTTATAAGAAAGGTTTTCCTTTTTTTTAGTGAGAGAAGTTCACCCCTCATTGGTCTCTTTTCCATGATTTTCCTCCTTTGAAGCCGACATCTCAAACTTAGTCAATTCAGATTCTGGTACTATACTAAATAATTCAAGTGCAAGATTGAGGCTATGGGATATATCACGATTCTCATAGAAACCTTGATTCATGAACTTTGATTCAAAATTTCCTGCAAATTCAAGTATTTTTTTATCAGACTCTCCAAGCACACTTTCACCCACAATTGCAACAATATTTCTGAGTTCAACTGCCCTTGCATACAAGGCATAAAGCTGATCTGAAATACTCTGGTGATTTAACCGTGTCTTATCTTCACCAATTCCTCTCGGCATCAGCCTAGACAAACTTGAAAGTGGCTGGATTGATGGATATATGTTTTTTTTGTGAAGTTCTCTGCTAAGCACAACTTGACCCTCAGTAATATAGCCGGTGAGATCCGGCACGGGATGAGTCACATCGTCATCCGGCATAGTAAGTATTGGAAGCTGTGTTATTGAACCCGCCTTACCCTTTATTCGCCCAGCCCTCTCATATATGCTTGCAAGGTCTGTATACATGTATCCCGGATATCCCATTTTGCTTGGAAGTTCACCCCTCGATGCACTGACCTCGCGCAGAGCGTCGCAGTAATTAGTCATGTCACTTAAGATAACTAAGACATTCATACCTTGTTCATAAGCTAAATATTCCGCCGTAGTCAACGCCATCTTGGGGGTAATGAGTCTCTCAATTGTTGGGTCTTCCGACATATTAAGGAACAACACGGATCGTTCGAGGGCGCCAGACCCTTCGAGTGAATTGATTAAGAAGCGAGATTCTTCATTAGTTATTCCCATAGCACCAAACACAATACCAAAGTTCTCATCAGACACCTTAGCCTGCCTTGCAATCTGGGCTGCAAGTTTATGGTGCAAGAGTCCTGAGCCGCTGAAGATTGGAAGTTTTTGACCTCTCACAAGAGAACACATAACATCTAAGGTGCTGATTCCAGTCTGTACAAAATTGGAAGGCACATCTCTTGACACGGGATTGAGTGCATTGCCTCTCACATCAATTTTTTCTTCAAAGCGCGGCATAAGCCCCCCATCAATTGGAACACCCATGCCGTTGAAGACGCGACCAAGCATTTCAGAACCCACCCCAAGTCGCAGTACCTCACCAGAAAACCGAATTCTTGACCTTCTACTAAGACCAAGCGTATTGCCAAGCACTTGAACTACTGCGAGTCCTTCACCAACTTCAATAACTTGTCCCACAAGATCGGTTTCATCACGAATTCGAACAAGCTCCCCATAGCTCACACCACTTACTCCTTCAACAAAAAGAAGTGGGCCTTTGATTTCTTTTACAGTCTGATATTCTTTTATCACAATAACATCTCCTCTAATGATTTGTATTGACTCTCAAATTCTTCGGGCGACCGATTTTTTAGACGGAGTATTTCCATAAAGAAATGATTTGAACTTATTTCTTCAAAAGAAGCACCGTTGGCAAGACTTGAAAATGAAAAGTCTTTGAAAATTTCAATTGCCTTCATTATTTTTTCACTTTTTTCCTCCGTACAAAAAGCATCTTTTGAGAAGGCATTTTGTTGCAGAAAACCTTCCCGAATCAATTTCCCAATTAATAACACAAGCTTCTCCTTGTCTTGTAGTGCATCGGGACCAATTAATTGAACCACCTCTTCAATCTCTGCCTCGCGATTCAGTAAACTAAACGCCCACCCCGGAAAATCAACACCAATACCATCAAGCGAATATGAAGACGTCCAATCGATTGCGGGAAAGTGTCTCCGACTCGAGAGTTTTTTATTTAGTGAAATAAATGTCCTTACCACCTTCAAAGTATTTTGTGTCACTGGTTCAGAAAAATCACCTCCGGGCGGAGATATCGCACCAAGAAGAGTCAATGAACCCGTAGCATTTGAAAAGGTCCTTATAACACCGGCCCTCTCATAAAAAGCCGCAATCCTCGAAGACAGATTTGCGGGGTAACCCTGCTCACCTGGCATTTCGCCGAGTCTTGAATTTATTTCGCGTAGGGCTTCGGCCCACCTTGAAGTTGAATCGGAAATTACACCAACATGGTATCCCATGTCACGATAATATTCACCAATAGTTGCCCCAAGATAAATCGAAGATTCCCTCGCAGTAACAGGCATATTAGACGTATTTGCAATGAGAGTCGTTCTATTTAGAAGAGGAAGCTCACCCTTCTTTAGTTTTGAAAAACTATCGAGGAGGTCTGCCATTTCATTGCCTCTCTCCCCACACCCAACATAAATTACAACATCAAAGTCAGAAAATTTGGCGATTGACTGAAGAACTACAGTTTTACCAACTCCGAATCCTCCAGACAGAGCAGCTGAACCCCCCTTACTTATAGTAAAAAGTGAATCAAGTGACCTTAAACCTGTTCTCAATTTTTTCTTAGGTGGTAGTTTTTCTGATATGGGTCTAGGGAGACGAATAGGCCATTTTTGCATGAGAGTAATTTTTGAACCCCCAACCGTAGTAATTTTATCAGTTACTTTGAAGGAACCTACTTTGATTTTACCAACTTTTCCTGAAATTCCACGCGGGACCATAATCCGATGTTCAAGCCCAAGCTCCTTCACAATACCCAATACGGAGCCAAACGCGACGTGGTCTCCTTCCGAGACCAGCGGCTTAAAATTCCATTTTTTCTTCCTATCAAGGGACGGTATTGACATACCACGTAGTATGAAGTCTGATTCACTCGTAAATTCCTTCAAAGGTCTTTGCACCCCATCATAAATTGAACTTAAGAGTCCTGGACCAAGTTCAGCAATAAACGGCATACCAGTATCTTTTACGGGTTCTCCAGGACGAAGACCGAGGGTAGATTCATATACCTGTACATACGATGTGTTTTCCTTAATTCTTACAATTTCACCCATAAGTCCAAGTTTACCAACAAGAACAACATTATACATCTTGGCGTTCTCCAGTCCTTCAACCAAGACAAGCGGACCTGAAATTTTTTTGATTACACCTTTCATTTAATCACCACACCGAGCACATCACTAATAAGATTCCCAAGCCCTTCTGAAGTTCCTTCTATCTGTACGAAAGCAGGTTGTATTGAACTGTGAATTTTTTTTATTGTAGATTTGTCAAAAGCTTTCAGCATCTTTGATTGAAAAAATACCGCCACAATATCATCTCTATTTATTAGGGCCTTCATGGCTTCTGGCCGATTATATACCTCTTTAATACCGGCAAGACGAAAACCAAGCGATACATCAAAATCAGAAACTACTGCTATTTTCATATATTAATTCCTCCTTTAATTTTTCTCTGTTAAAGTTTGAAACAACCCCCGCACCAATAATACGAATATTTCTACTTTCAACTTCCTTCGAATCAATGTAATTTATTATGGCATCGATATTTCTCAATCCTCGAACCGATTTAAGTTTGAGTGTGTATTTTTCAATTTCAGTTTCAATCAATTCTGGTTCATTTGATACTGCACCAAAATTTTCGTGCACAAAATTAATTAATTGAGCATAAGTTTTTGGAATACCCCGCCTATATTTTCCAACAAGTTCAGAATCAATGGAATATACCGCCGACTTCAATCGGTTTAAAGTATCATGGGCGAACAACGCTTTCTCAAAATATGGTTTCACCTTTTTTGGAACTAATAAGAACTGTTTCAGCCAATTGATGAAGATGATGTTTTCCATTTCGGACGGTGTTTTTTTCATCTTTACTCCGTCCACCAATGGAGTCGATAATGAATTGATAAGTGAATTCAAAGGCAGACCGTAGATTTCAAAAAAGAGACGCGGGTTGATATAAGGGGAAGGAGCAATAAATTTTTTCAAATATTCTTTTGGCAAGTTGCCGACTTTACCTCTTATTAAGACTATGAGATTTAACATGTCGAGCTTCAAGAAAAGAGGTTGGAGCAGTTTTCGAATATTATCTGAAGAGAACTTGTAGATTTCAAGGACTTCTCGTGCATAATTTTGATGAGTTATTGACTGAAGAGTCGAGAGGTCTGTGTCCCTGTTTAACATAATTTCTTTCTTGTAAGGGGTGCTTGATAAGTAATTTAAGAGCTCAGAGACGCTGTTTGAATCGAGCATCGCATCATAGTCTCGAGACTTGAACAACCGACTCTTTCTTGCCATTACCCTCGCAAATACCGCATGCAAATTCACTTTGTATCACCAAATAAGTCTTTTAGGATTTTTGAATAATTTTTTTCGATGTACAGGTCAACAATGTCTGGAATTTCTGCAGACACATAAACACGGCGTTGTCCAATTCTCATACCACGAATGTCATCGTCTACAACTGCCCCCTTAAAGAGTCCCTTCAATTCTGGACCAACAGAAATCTGTGGATTTTTGAATTGAATCTTCCCAATTTTTAATACCTTATTAAATAATTTTTTTGGGGATTTCTCGAGTTCAGCAATAAGAGAGGCGCGAAGGCTTGAAAATATTTCAGTCTCTTTCGATAATTTCCATCTGTTAAACTGTGTATGTAACTCTCCCGCCTTAACCGATGAATTTCCTTCCGCCCTTTTTTTTGCGAGCTCAAGCTCCTTCTTGTAAGACTTTTCAATTTCTGTTTTGACGGCATCAATTGAAATTTTTCTTTTAGTCCTCGCCACTTTCATAAGAGCGTTCACGTCGTGCTTCACTCTTTGCACTATGACTTCATCGAGACCCGTCATTAGGCACCGCCTCTTAAGATAAGTAGGGCAATTACGAATCCGAATATTACAATGGTCTCTGGGCTCGCTGTGAATATCAGCGCCTTACCAAACAACTCTTCTTTTTCAGCGATTGCACCAATTGCTGCAGAACCAATTCCGTATTCAGCAAGGCCAGCAGCAAGTGCCGACAACCCAACTGCCAAACCCGCTCCTATTGCCGTCAATCCATCTACCATATCAAATCACCTCCAGTGTGTTCATGAGTTAGACTAAGTGGGTTAAATACCCTTTTACCCACTTCATAGAACTTTGAGAAGAATTCAATGAGATGAAGACGCATAGCCTGTATAAAAGGTGCAAAGATACCAATCACCAGAGTTAGAGTATGTCCAAATACGAGTATGAGTATTTTTGCAGAACCGGACATTGCAGCCAATTGGTTTACCACCAAGGCAATTCCGAAGGAACTCAGTCCTATGGCGGCAAGCCTAAGATACGAGAACATATTGCCGAAGAGAGAAAACATAACAAAGAGTGAACTTAAACCACCGTTGCGAAGCAATAATACTGCGGATGCTGTGGCTATCAACAATCCCGCAGTGAAATTAAAGAACATGCCAAATATTCCTATTTGAAGTGAAATCCACGACAAATTAGTTATAATCGTCAGTGCACCTTTTTTGATGTCTCCGATGAGTTTGATTAAAAACCCAAGATTCAAATGTATCAATCCTATTATGAAAGAGGACACGAGAAGAGCTTCAATATTTTCAAATCTATTAAAGAGTACTGGAGTAATACTAACTCCAAAAACTTCCCCAAATAAGAACCCAAATATCACACTCGAAAATCCTGAAACAATTAGTACCCAACTAAAACTTGAAAAATAGCTGCCGAGAAGCAAGTCAAAGAGCTTATCCACTTGTTTTCTGAACAAGATTGTGAGAAAGAGAATCGCGCAACCATAACCCACATCACCCAACATCATACCAAAGAAGAATGGAAAAAAGAATGAAACTGAGAGTGTTGGGTCAATTGAACCTTGGGAAGACGGGCCCATCAATGACACTATGGAGTAAAAGGGGTCGACTGCTTTGGGATGGTCAGGAAGAGTTGGCGCATCATTCGGATTGAATTTTTCCTTGAATATTTCAACACCTTCTATTTTAGTAAGTGTATTCTTAAAGCGTGAAAATCTTTTTTTAAGAACCCAACCTTCAATGAGTATGAAAAAATCACTTTTCTTGGCGTATTTCGAGATGCCAAGCACCTTATAATAATTATTTAACATTTCTTTGGATGTCAGTAGATTGGGATAAAATTTTAATGCGAATTTTAAGACGGATGAGTGAAGAACTGAAAGCTCTCTGTCAAGATCTTGGTTCTCTTTCAGAAGTGAGTCCTTGAATTCAGCGACTGTTCCCCTGATTTTAGGGAGATAGAGAGGAATCCACGTAAACTCAGACAACAGGGATTCTAATTGAACATCATCTGATGTCCCAATTAAAACATAGTCCCAACCTCCTTCCCATGGCCCGAAAACTACCACACTGTCCGGCAATCTCTCGGACAGCATAAGCTGAAAGTGTTTGACTGCTTTTGACGGCATCTTCCCGGATAAAAAGGAGGACTTAGTTTCGTTTATAGGACCAAAATTTGTATTTTTATTTATGTTTGAAATCATCTTAAGGTCTTCTTTGATGGTGAGTTTTTTCATTTCGACATTTCTTATTCGCTGGAGGGACGGTAAAATTTTCTCAGAAAAAGTCTTAAGAATATTATTTGAAGTCTCAATGAGTTCACTAAATGGAATAGTTTTTGAAGATTTTACGTTGCCAGAAAAATAAGGTTCAAGTTCCCCTCGCGCATTTTCAATTTTTACGAGAAGGTCCGCCAAAATTTCCATGTTCTCAAAAATTATGTCATTTTTTAGTCTGTCCGTCTTTTCGGGATGAAATGCCCCCATTGAAGCAATAGAAGACATCACAGCAACAGAGTCATCGATGTGAGAAAAAACCGATATTTTAATTGCCTCATTCATAATGTTTCACTAAATCCTTTGCAAGTTCCTTTGAGAGGCGAGGAATGCGTTTTTCAGATTCCAAAAAAACAATACCCAGCCTTTCTTTCCCCAACTTTATTCGATGTTTTAAGTCCTTTACTTTTTTGTTTACAGAACGAATAAACAATTTTTTTGAGTCCTCTGATGCACGAGCGTCTGCCAACTTTTTTAATTGCAATTCCTCATCGGAAATGTCTTCAAGCAGGGAAGCTTTTTCCCTAGCTTTACTCAAAAGCTCTGAAGCCTTGCTTTCTGCATCAAAAAGACGTTTTATATCACCCAAATTTCTACCTCCATTAAATCAGCCAACCGCATTAGTAATTAGAAATCACACTAAATAAGTCTTTTTGATGAAAAA
>JAAOXX010000067.1 GCA_018221025.1 Candidatus Altarchaeota archaeon
CTGGATGGCTTTCCATATTTGCATGGTACTTCTTGTTTATTGGCCTCGGCTTTGTAGTTCACGAAAGTTCACATAAATTTATGGCGGTATCTCTTGGAGCGCAGAGTGAATTTAGAATGTGGTCTCAGGGACTTTGGTTTGCAATAATAATGAGGGCAATTGGTGGTCCGATTTTTATTGCACCCGGAGCAACATACTGGTCAAAGTATGGTGCAACAAGAGAAGATCATGGTAAAGTCTCAGTGGCAGGACCGCTGTCAAATTTTGTTCTCGCCGGCATATTTTGGATGGCGGCATGGTTTTTCCCAATTATGGGAATTGGTGCAAGGATTAATCTTCAGCTTGCCATGTTCAATCTTATTCCAATGCCCCCTCTTGACGGTTCAAAAATTATAACATGGAAACCCATATTATGGGGATTCCTATTTGGAGCTTCAATAATTTTACAGCGATTCATTGTAATCGGTTAATTGCAGAATCAATTGATGTTCTAACTTGGGCAGACACCCTGCGGGTTTTCTGTTCAATTGAAGTTGCCAAAGATGCAACATGGTCAAAACTATCACTTTCAATTGCAATAATTGCGTGATAATCCTTTCGTTTACTTACGCGTTTTAGAAATACATTAAACTGCGTTATTTCGGCAAGCATAATCTCAAATTTTTCAGTAAGTATTTGAACTATGTCTCTGGAAACTACACCGGAAGCAAGATGAATCTCAACCATAGCAGTTACACCATCATAATCGAGTACTCTCACACATGAAGTTCACATATAAGTTTTAATACGTTGGCGGTTGCTTGCCAGTATCAAATAATATAATCAACCTAATGAAAGGGTAGTGTGACCTTGGACGAGATTGCAAAGATGATACGAAGCTGTGACAAGTGTCCTTTATCTAAGGAAAGAACACAGGCAGTTCCAGGGGATGGAAACCCAAAATCACGAGTAGTGTTCATTGGAGAAGCTCCCGGATTCTGGGAAGACAAAGAAGGAATTCCCTTCGTTGGCAGAGGGGGCAAACTATTGACAAAAAAACTCGAATCAATTGGAATTTTAAGGAAGGACGTATTCATCACAAATATTGCAAAGTGTAGACCCCCAGATAATCGACGACCAACAAAGGAAGAGGTCGCGTTGTGTACCCCTTATCTGAACGCTCAGCTGGAAACACTTGCCCCGGAAATAATTGTTCCACTTGGGGCCACTTCAGGGGAGTTTATTTTCAAAAAGTATGGTTTAACTTGGACGGGTATGCTAAAAGAAAATGGTGTTGAAAAACGGATTAATACGATTTTTGGTGAGGTGAAAATAATTCCAGTAATTCATCCAGCTGCGGTATTGAGGAATCCACATCGAACAGATATGTTTGTTGATGCCCTTAAGAAACTGATTTAAGAAAATCAGACACCGTATTTTTTCCATTTCTAATAAGGTCAGATGGATAAATATCTGAATGCGCTTTTTTCAATACAACTAATTTAGCAAGCCCCGATAAGTGCTTCTTTATCTCGTCTATAGATGAGAGGGGGTCATACTTTCCCGCAATTACAAGGAGTGGCTTGTCGGTGTAAAGGAGATTCAGACCGCAGTTTATTTGAGCCTCCATTATCACATCAGTAATAATTGAAGAGGGTCGAATTCCAAGTGAAATGCTCAACACGGCATCCAACTCTTTCTGCGTGGCATTCGGGGACATCAAAAAAACAAATGCCCTTGAAATCATCTCATGGTACCTAAATTTTCTTTTAATAAGTGAACGGATAAGAATTGAAAAAAATACTTCCATTGGTCTGAAATCGGAAACTATTGGGTTCATAGCAATTAAGCTTTTGGAACGTCGGTCTACTCTGTTTAAAACGGAGCAGACACTTGCACCAAGTGAATGTCCCATACAGTGGTAATGATCAATTTTTAAGTAGGTCATAAGCGACCGAAGTGCAGAAACAACACCATTAATAGACATTCCAAATCCCTTAGTCTTTCCATGAAGTGGTAAGTCAACAAGAATGCATTTGAAACCTTTTTTGGAAAGTTGTTTTGCAAATGGTTCAAAATTTCTGTGGCTTGAAAGCATTCCATGGACCATGAGCAGGGGTTCACCCCTACCAACTACCTTGTAGTAGATTTCAGAACCACCGAACTTAAAGTAGGCCACATAAGTAAGGAACTCGCATAGATAAAAACTTACTCTTGAATTTTAATTGCATCAACAGGACAAACATCTGCTGCCTGCTTGGAAAGCTCTTCTTCTTGCTGTCCAACTGGTTGTTTCTTGACAACACTCTTCATAGTCTTAGTGTCCAATTCGAAAATGTCCGGAGCCACGGCAACACAGGCCCCACACCCAATACAATCGGGCGTAATCTTTACTTTCATGTTATTGTTGGATTTTTATGTTATAAATATACTTCGATTAGTGAAAGCTTATAAATTATTAGTTGTTGGCTAAGGATGTTAGATGAGAAAAATCAAAGTGCTGTTAAAGAAATCCTTAGCTCAATGGAAAAAGAAGTTGAACTCTTACTCTTCACTAAAGACAAGTGTAAATTTTGTCCAATTGAAAAAGAATTACTGGCTCAAATTTCTGAGATTGGAAAGGTCAAGGTTTCAGAGTTTTCACTTGATTCAAATGAAGCAAAAAAATACGGAGTTGAAATAGCACCAACAGTAGTGTTCAAAGATAAACCGAATATGAGGATATCTGGAATCCCCAGTGGTCACGAGTTTAGACCATTTCTGGACACGTTGATTATGGTTTCAAATGGAAAAACCGAGTTAAGCAATGAACTTAAAGCCGAACTTAAGAAAATTGACAAGTCAGTAGAAATCAAAGTATTTGTCACACCAACATGTCCATATTGTACGAAGATGGTATTTGCGGCACATCAATTTGCAATGGAAAACGCTAATATTCAAAGTACAATGGTTGAGGCAACCGAATTTCCAGAACTATCTCAGAAAAACAGCGTGATGTCAGTTCCAAAGACTGTATTAAATGATACTACGAGTTTTGAGGGAGCGGTTCCAGAGCATATATTTATCAAGAAAATTTTGGAGTTACTATAATTCAACCATGTCGTCTCCAACACGTTCTACATCTTCTTCTACGAGGTGGTCTCCTATTTGGACCTCAATCATTTCCAGAGGCGTCTTTCCCGGGTTTTGTATCATATGGGCCGCACCCCTCGGAACATAGACTGATTCTCCCGGACCTATCACTGAAGGCACGCCTCCAATCTCAATTTGTGCTGCACCCTTAGCAACAATCCAGTGCTCAGTTCGATTATAGTGTCTATGCATAGTCATTCGTTTTCCAGGATAAACAATTACTTTTTTCACTTTGTATCTACTATCATTCTCCATTAAAGTGAAGAAACCCCAAGGACGATAAATAGTAGTGTGGTATTTTGCACGCGTGTCCCCTTTTGACTTGAGGTATTTGAAAACTTCTTTGACTCGTTCAGAGCTATGTCTTGAACCAACAAAGAGTGCATCTCGAGTATCAACAACTATGAGGTCTTTCACGTCGACTAGCCCAACTAATTTGTTTTCTTCACTAATAACAAGGCTATCTTTTGCACCCACATCTAATACTTCGGTGTTGGTTACAATACTTCCCCCATTATTATCTAAGACTTCAAAGAAACTTGAAAAACTTCCAAGGTCATTCCAGTATGAAGAAATTGGAACAACTGCCGCCTTCTTTGTCTTCTCCAAAATTGCATATTCAAGTTGAACCTCTTTTATCTTTGAATACGCAGACGCACCTTCATCATGAACAATCATGTGCTCAGGAGATAGGAGTTCAACTTCTTTAAGGAAATTCTTTGATTTAGTATAGAGCATTCCCGCATTCCAGAAATAACCATCATCAACATAACGTTTAGCAAGTTCAAGGTTTGGTTTTTCAATAAACTTATCAACTTTAAAGCCCTTGCCGAGAGGGGCTCCGGGTTTGATATATCCAAGTCCAGTATGCGGACGGTGAGGAACAAAACCAAATGAGATGATGTGACCATTTGTTATTGCTTGTGCGTGTTGAATAGAATTTTGAAGCCCTCCATCGTCATCAATACTGTGGTCGCTTGGGAAGACTCCGTATTCACCCTTCCCAAATTTATGCATACACAATAATAGTGCTGGAAGCGTACTCTTACCTTCTGGTTCAACAACTATCTGGTCCTTGTCCATTTCAAGTTTCATTGCATCGAGTTGATTCTGTACAATGAATTTGTAACGCTCACCAGTTGAAACCAAAATATCTTCGGGTCCAAATATTGGCAACATTCTTTCAACAGTCTTTTGGAATAGGCTTGAACCATCAAATAACTGAATGAATTGTTTAGGGTAAGCCTCTCTACTTAAGGGCCACAGACGTGAACCAACCCCGCCGGCGAGTATAATTGCTTTTGGCACAGTAATACACTATATTATTCGTTTATAATTCTTATGAAGCGGTCTATTGGTCGACTTCGGTTTTTATACACTACAATGCGGCTTTTCTTGTCTTCATCCATATATTCAAAATCAAGCCCTTCCATTACTTCTGATGCAAATTCCTTGACCTCTTCGAGTGTTGGTACATTTGAGAGCTGAAGTCTCTCTCTACTAAAGCCAATCCAAGAATAGCCTTTGAATTCAATAAAGTGTGCATTTGATGCTTCAATAATGTCTTTCCAACCCTTGACATCAACCATATTCATATTTTTCATTAGTGTTATGCGGGAGACTGTTCTTGTTGGAACTGAGGAAAGAAACTTGCAAGAATCCATTAATAATTCCCATGCACCTCGCTCCAATGGTACTGAAATTCTCTTGTAAAGCTCCGAGTTCGGCGCAGTCAAACTCAAGTAAATCTGAGTTGGTAGCGTCTTCAAACCCTTTAGTGTTTCTGGACATTGGCCATTAGTAACAAGGAATGTTGAAAAAGTTCCTTTTCTATTATTCAGATACTCGATTAGTCTTGAGAGTTTTGGATAAAGAGTTGGCTCCCCACTTAAACTAATTGCAAAATGTGTCGGCTCAACTGCCTCTTTGAAAAGTTCTTGATTAGTCTTTGGATTGCCTTTGAAACCCATAAGAAGCGCTTTTCGCTTTTTGATAAGAGATTCAACCATCACTTCGGGTTCAGTCCAGTCGGGATTTTTTGGAATAGTTAAAAACTCAGAAGGCCTCCAGCAGTAGACGCAATTATTATTGCAAAAAAGTGTTGACGGTGTAAATTCCATGCACTTGTGGGTTGGAACCCCATAAAATTTTTGTTTGTAGCAGACTCCGCGTCCAGTTATGGCATTTTTGTTCCATCGGCAAATTTCAACGGAGCCAGTGCCTTCAAAGCGATATCCCATTCTCTCAAATTCAGACGTCTTATTCACATACAATTAGAAAGAAAAAGAAATAAAAAAATTCCCCTTTCGGGGAACCATTTATTACTCAATTGCAAAGACTGTCCACCATGGTTTCCTCATCTCTAAGAGATCGCCTCGTTCCGCATCTGCTCTCACAAATACATCGGTGCGCAACGGAATAAATGCAAACAATCTGAAGGTCTTTTTCACATTTCCCTCATATGTCGTCACATTTCCGTCGTCAGTTATTTCAAGGTCGCCTTCGTCAGCGCCAATTGCATCAATAATTTCATCAGGCATTCTTATCGCTTTTCCACGGACAGTTAGTCTGCCGTTTTCAAACTCCAATTCAATCCTTGATATAATTCGTGCCCTTGTGCTGGTCATCTTAAGTGTTCCACCAACTACAACTGCCTCCAGACTTTCATCGCCTGAAGTAGGTAATTCGAGGGTTACACCTTCTGAATCAACTGCTTCGCCTTCAATTTCGAATCCACTAGATTTTAGTTTTACTTTTATTGAACCTACAATCCTAGCTCTGTTGGCAATCGTTAAAGCCTCTTTTATGAGGTTTCGTTTTTCAGCCTCGAGTTCACTAATAATTCGGTCCTTCTCGGTTTGAGACATGGTCTCATCCGATAAAACTAAGAATCTCTTGAGTTCAAGCTCACCAATAAGCCTTGCCACGTCGTCGGTTCCAGCCCTCTGGTCCTCCTTGACACTTAGCCTTTCGCGTGCTTCCTCTTTGATTCTATTGAAGATTGTGCCGTCGACACACGCTTCCTTGTAGTCTTCCATCTTATTGTAAACGTCTCCAATTATGTCGGAGCCGTCACCAGTAGAAGACATTCTTCTAACTTCTATCTCCAGAGCCTGAGCAGCCATACAAGGATGATTATCCATCATGGATTTCACATCCTTTAGACATCTTCGTTCTACTCGAGCAAATTTCTCAAGTAGGTCTTCAGCTGAACTTCTGGCCCGGCTTGCATCCAATTCACCTGTTTCAACTTTCTCCATAAAGGTTTGGAAAGTATTCCTCAGGCGAACTGCATCCACACAAGCTTCGTTACCCTTTATCGCCTCACAAGCCTTGATCATATTGGTCTTGATATCAACAAGTGAACCAAGTTTCTCACCAATTGCAGTAGCTTCTTCATCCGAAACTCCTGTTTGCTCGGCTTCTAAGTTAGCAATCTCGTCATCAAGGTATTCCACTTTTTCACATGGATTTACAACCCTCATTGCGATATTGAACTCCCTTAGTCGCTCTGCAACCCGCTCAAGCTTTTGGGTACGTTCTTTTACGGCCTCATTCTCAGATAGCACGAGTTTTGTCATCTCTGCACATCGAGTAACTGTAGGCAACTGTTTGAGTTCGGCCTTTACTTCTCTAAGTCTCGCTGTGGTTTCACTGATTATTCCAGTGGCACCCATTTCCTCCGCATTGTGAAGGATGAGGTAGAGTTTTCTGAGTCGCACTTCTGCATCAAGTCTTTCCTTAACACAGACTGCCGCACTTGGAAGCTCATTCAGTACGATGTCCTTGACACATCTAAAATTCTCAAGACTGTAGGCTTCTTCTGAAATTGCCCTCTTAAGTCTTTCAATATCCAAGTCCGTACCTGCCCTTCTTGCCAGTTCAATCTGCTGTTCGAGTCTTTCAATTGTAGTTTTTATTCGCTTCGCCTCAAGCTCACACTCGCGGTCCGCAATAGTTGCTGGGACGGTGTAAGTGGGTTTGCCCGAATCTACAAGAACTTCAACTGCAGGAATGTAATTAATTCTGTAATTGAATTGAATTCCATCCCGGCTTTCAAAGGCCGCTTCAGTACTCACAGTTGTTTGTTGTATAACTTCAACACATACTCCGGGTCGCTGTCTAATATTAACAACGAATATGTATTCGTTACTAATTGCGCCTGGAACCCAACCATAGCTTACACCGTGGCAGGGGGTAGGTAAAGTCAACAAGCATTCAACTGCTAGTTTAGTCACTCCTCCCTCAGTTTCTTGCTCAATTTCACAAGAACCATAGTTTGTATTTGTAGTTGAAGCAGTAGTATCAGTGGTGCTAACCACCACTATATCTTCTGTTTCATTTTCTTCGACTCCATTTAACAAAACATCACCATCACCAGTTGTTGTCACTTCTGGCGTAGTGTTAGTTTTATTAGAGTCGGTAATCGTTGCCGAATCGTTTGTAACCACATTCAGGTTGGTTGATGTCATATCGATTGAAGTATCCGCAAACACAACAACAGTCAACAACATCATTGCCAACAATATCTGTAGTTTCATAATCTTGAAGGCACATTTTGGATAATTATGCTTTACTCGGAATAAATACTTCGCTTAAGGAGCTCCCCCATGGGAATTATGGTTGCTGCAAGCGCTAAAGACACTGCCCATTGAGCTGAAGAAGCCGGAATGAATTTGAAGAC